>SLIS01000325.1 GCA_007135505.1 Halovivax sp. | reverse complement strand
GACGACTGGGCCCGCGAACGTACCGGCCACTAGGTCCGTGCTCGCCGCAGGCCGCCGCCGAACGCGTGCGTCCGTAACGGCCTGGCTCGAGCGCCACGTCCTCACGCTGCTCGCCCTCGTCACCGCGGCGATCCTCGCCGTGATGCTGTACCTGCCGGTCGCGGTCGTCTTCGTCGACGCTGTCGTCGAAAAGGGTGGGGCGACCCTCGCGTCGTTCGCCGACGTCCTCACCGACCCGTTCTACGTCGGCACCCTTGCGGCGTTTCTCGCCGATCCGCTGGCGCTCGCCAGCCACCTCGAGGCGATCTACGGCTGGCTCACCGCCGTCTCGGTCTCCGCGACCCTCACGACGCCGATTCCGGGCCTCGACGTCCCGATCCCGTGGCTCGTCGTGGACACGCCGGGAATCCGCATGGGACTGTTCGGCTTTACGGCTTACCAGGCCGGTCTCTCGACGCTCGCCAGCCTCGCGCTCGGCCTGCCCGCCGCGTACGTCCTCGCGAAGTACGACTTCTGGGGTCGCCGAACGATACGGTCGCTGACGATCCTCCCGTTCGTGCTCCCGGGAATCCTCGTCGCGGTCGGTTTCTACGCCACCTTCGGGCAGGCGGGGACGCTCAACGCCCTCCTCGGCGTCGTCGGGCTCGGTCCCTACCCGTTTATCGAGTGGAACCCGCTCGCGATCGTGATCGTCGCACACGCCTTCTACAACGCCCCGCTGGTCGCCCGGGTGACCGTCGCTGCCTGGGAGTCCGTCGACGTCCGCACCGTCGAGACCGCCCGCAGTCTCGGTGCGAGCCGTCGCCGGGCCTTCCGCGACGTCGTTCTCCCGCAGCTGGCGCCGGCGATCCTCACCGGCGCCCTCCTGACGTTCATTTTCACGTTCATGACGTTCCCGATCGTTCTCGCTCTCGGCGGACTGCAACTCGCGACCGTCGAGGTCTGGATCTACGATCGCGTCCAGCGACTCGACTTCCAGGCCGCGGCGACCCTCGCCGTCCTCGAGACGATCATCTCGCTCGGCCTGACCTACGCCTACCTCCGCTACGAGTCCGCCCAGTCCGGGCTCTCGCGGGCGGCCTCGTCCCCGCCTCGCGAGCCGCTGTTCCCCGACCGTTCTACCGTCCTGTCGCCGCGTCGCCTCGCGATCGTCGGCTACGGGCTCCTCGCCGTGGTCGTCTTCGTCGGCCCGCTCGCGAGTCTCGTCCTCGGGAGCGTCACCGACGGGAGCGGGATTACGCTTCGTCACTACCGATTCTTGCTCGAGCGCCAGCTCGAGGGCCAGTCGTTCCAGACGCTGCCGATGCCCGCCATCAGGAACTCGCTGGTATTTGGACTCGCTACGCTAGCCGTGGCGTTGCCGATGGGCGTCGTCATCTCGGTGCTGACGACCCGCGCCGGTCGCGGCGGGACGGTGATCGACGCGCTCGCAATGCTCCCGCTCGCGGTCAGCGGCATCGTCTTCGGGATCGGCCTCCTGCAGGGCCTGGTGTTCGGCATACCGCTGCCCGGCGGCTGGCGGATTCAGGTCACCGGCTCGGTGGCCATCGTCGCCGCACACGCCGTCGCGGCCTACCCGTTCGTCACGCGAAACGTCTCGCCGCTGCTCGGGAATCTCGACCCGGCTATGGTCGAGTCCGCCCGGGCGCTGGGCGCCTCGCGGTACCGCGCGCTGCTCGACGTCGAACTCCCGCTGGTCGCCAGCGGGATCGTCGCCGGCGCCGCCTTCGCCTTCGCCATCTCGATCGGCGAGTTCTCTTCGACGGTGATTTTGGCGCGCGGGAGCGACGCGTACACGATGCCCGTCGCCGTCGAACGCTACCTGGGCCGTCGATCCGGTCCGGCCCTCGCCATGGGATCGCTGCTCCTCCTCGTCACCGCGGCGAGTTTCGTCGTCATCGATCGCGTCGGCGGGAGGTTCGAACGGTGACCGACCTCCGACTCGACGGCGTCGCCAAGCGCTACGGGCCGGACTCCGGCATAACCGATGGACCGGTGGAGGACGGGGACGGAACCGCTCACGGGGCTGCGGGCGCCACGTTCGCCCTGGCCAACGTCGACCTGACGATCCGCGACGGCGAGTTTTTCACCCTCGTGGGCCCCTCCGGGTGTGGCAAGACGACGACGCTGCGAACGATCGCGGGGTTCGAGGAGCCGACGACTGGACGCGTGACCTTCGACGGGACCGACGTGACCGGCCTCCCCCCGGAGCGCCGAGACGTCGGCGTGGTCTTCCAGAGCTACGCGCTCTTTCCACACATGACCGTCGCCGAAAACGTCGGCTACGGGCTGCGCTTTCGCGACCCGCCGGCGGGAACGACCCGCGACGAACGCGTCGCGGACCTGCTCGAACTCGTCGACCTCGCCGGGATGGGCGAGCGCAGTCCCGATCAGCTCTCGGGCGGCCAGCAACAGCGCGTCGCCCTCGCTCGAGCGCTCGCCCCGGCGCCGTCGCTGCTACTGCTGGACGAACCGATGAGCGCCCTCGACGCTCGCCTCCGGGAGTCACTGCGCAGGCAGGTGAAACGGATCCAGTCGAGCCTCGACATCACGACCGTCTACGTCACCCACGACCAGGCGGAGGCCCTGGCGATCTCGGATCGCCTCGCCGTCATGAACGACGGACGGATCGAGCAGGTCGGCCGGCCCCCGGATATCTACCGGGAGCCGGCGACGGAATTCGTCGCGAGATTCGTCGGCGACAACAACGTCTTCGACGGGGCCGTCGTCCGAGCGGGCGGTGAGACGACCGCCACCGATGGCGGGGCGGTCGACGGCGACGCCGCCGACGGGCGATCGTGCGTCGACGTCGGCGACCGGACGTTCGAACTGCCGGCGCTTCCCGACGATCCAGATCGGGTGCAGTTTTGCGTTCGACCGGACGCTCTTTCCCGCGACGTCGATCGAAACCGGATCACCGTCTCGGTCGAAACCAGCGAGTTCCTGGGCGAGCGCGTCCGCGTCCACGGTCGATGGAACGGCCGGGACATCGTGTTGCGACTCGAGGACGCACCCGACGGCGAACTGCGAGTTGGGTTCGATCCGTCGGACGCGCACGTGATCGCGTCCGAATGACGAGGCAGGCGAGCGACGATGGAGAGGAGTAACGATGGAGAAGATGGGACGGCGGCGGGGCCGGGACGTCGGACGTATCGGGACGGCTGGGCGAACCGGATCCCTGTATCGGATCCGTCTCTACGCACCCGAGGGATCCGGTTCGGGATCGGTCACGAACGCAAGCAGTTCGTTCTCGTCGACCGCCATCCCTTGCCGCCGGAAGAAGGTGGCTACGTTGCGACAGTCGCGCTCTAAGAATCCACGACTGTTGGGGTGGTGAACCGTCACCGACTGCCCGAGATCGATGACCACCAGCTGGCCGTCCTGGAAGACGACGTTGTACTCGCTCAGGTCGCCGTGGACGATGCCCGCCGCGTAGAGTCGGCGCATGTACTCCCTGAGTACCTCGTAGGCCGTCTCCGGGTTCTCGATGTGTACCTCACCGAGGCGCTTCGCTCGTCCGTCCGCGCCGCCGATGTACTCCATCACCAGGACGTTCCGTTCGGTCGCGATCGGGTCGGGAACGCGGACGCCGGCGCGCTTCGCCCGCTTCAGGTTGGCGAACTCCTTTTTCACCCAGGCGAGGACGACGTCCTTCTTCTTTCCACCGAGGCCCTCGAACCGTGGGTCGCCCTCGAGGTAGTCGCGCATCTGACGGAAGTTCGAGGCGTTGATCCGGTAGACCTTCACCGCGACCTCGGTGTCGTCGGGTCCGAGCGCGTGATAGACGTTCGCCTCCTTCCCCGTCGATATCGGCCCCCCGAACGCCTCGACGTGACCGTCCTGGACGAGTTTGTACAGGGCTGCAAAGGTCGCGTCGTCGAACACCGACTGCTCGACCTTGAACTGGTCGGCGTCGGTCAGGCGCTTTCGGAACTGGTCGAACTCCCGATCACGCTTGCGGGCGATGCGGTCGGCTTCCGTGTCGGAGACGTCGATCTCCTCCCACTCGTCGCCCGCGATCTCGGTGATGTCCGTGTCGACCAGGCCGTACTCGTCACCCATTCGCGCTAGCTAACGCGTCGACGGGCTAAAATCCTCGCCATCGCTGTCGCTTCGGTTCGCTCACGGCGTCAACCGCTCGATCGACCGCCACGTGATGGGGTCGCTCGGTTCGCCGTGATCGACGCCGTCCGCAACCAGCGCGACGACCATCGTCTTCCTGACGCCGTGGGCGAGTCGAACGTCGAGGGCAAGATCACGGGGCTCGAAGACGTGCGATTCGGGCAGTGTGCGGATCAGAAGCTCCGAGTGGCCGAGATCGTCGACCGAGTCGACGCTCGCGTACGTCCTGAAGTCGGCTCCGAACTTGTAGCCCGTCTTCGGGACGACCCCGCGCTCGCGCAGTGCCGTGTAGACCCGAAACCGTCGATTGAACCGGGATCCCTCGACGGATCGAGCCCGGGCCCGCACCACCTCGGGGTCGAGATCGAGGATGCCCTCGGATGCGAGGTGAGCAGCTTCGAGTAGCGAACACTGGATCGTCGGTCGGTCGCCGTCGTACTCGCGACCATCGAGTGGCTGTCCGTAGAACGATCGCTCGTAGAGCGTTCGTGGCGGTTCCCAGACGACGACCCGATCCGCGAGAAGCGACGCGTCGAGCGGGCCGTCGGCCAGCACGTCGAGCGATGGATCGGTGACCGCCGTGCTGTCACCCTCGATCGAGGGGCGAGAGACGTCGAAGTACGTGATCTCGCTCTCCTCGTCGACGATCGCCAGGATGCCGGGCGCCAGAGACCGACCGGGGACGTCCGTTCGCTCACCGAGGACACGGAGGGCGTACGCTAGCTCGCCGTCGCTGGGACCCTTTCCGCGGGGATAGACTGCGAAGTCGGCCGCCTCGTCGAGGTCGTCGTAGGCGTCGACCGATATCCAGGGCTCGCGCGCCGGGGAGAGATACAGCCCTCGAGAACGCAGGTCGGTGTAGACGAGAAACCGCACTCCGAAGTCCGTCCCCGGTTCGCGGGCGACGAATTCGCGAAAGCCGAGCCGGTCGTTTCCATCCCGAATCCCGGTCAGGTTCTCCGTGTAGAGCAGGTGAGCGGCTTCGACCGGTGCGAGCGCGATTTCGTTGCCGCTGAGGGGATACCCGTAGCCGCGCGCGTCGTAGAAGCGCTGGCGAGCGTCGCCAGCAACGCGGACGACGTCGCCGTCGAGGACGCCCTCGAGTGTCATACCCGAGAGTGGCCGTCGGCGCACAAAGGGATGTTGGAACGGCCACGGACGGCAGTCTGGCCACGGTCGGGTCGGGGATCGCCGGCGCTTTTCTTCCATCTCAATCGACCACCGTCGACTCGACGACGCGATCGCACGTCGCATCCAGACAGCGTCGCCCCGACCCCGTCTCGAACGTCGGGAGGCCGCACGCACACTGGCCGTCCACAACGCCCGCGGGAACGACGAAGCCCGTCTCGCAGTCGGGATAGTGTTCACAGCCGGCGATGAGACCACCCCGGCGGAGGATCCGGAGGTCGCCATCGCAGTCGGGACACGTCCACTCGCGGTCGAACGCTTCGCGAACGGCCGCGTCTAGCGACTCGCAGTTCCGATCGAGACAGACGTCGAAGGCCAGCCCGCGTTCGGCCCGGATCCGCGGGAGCCCGCACTCGCAGCGATCGTCACGAACCGACGCGTCCGCGGGGAGGCCGTATCGATCGGCACAATCGACACAGCGGACGCTACTGGCTCGAATCAACGTTCCGTCACACTGCGGGCAGGTACCGACCGGCGTCCCCGCGGACGAGGCGCGATAGTTGGTGAATCCCTCCCGGTCGTGCGTCGCGATGCGCAGCGTCTGCGTGTCTTTCGTCGCGACGAGCGTGAACCCACCCGTCCGTTCACTCGAGACGCTGTCGGCCCGCGTCAGCCAGGCGACGGGCTGGTAGCCGTCGACGTCGTGGACCAGGACGGTGTTGTCGGGCTTGACGATGGTGGTGACTCGTCCACGGTACTCCTCGCGGTCCGCGCCGTCGAACATGACGGTACAGTCCCCGGCGAGGACGCGAATCGTGTCTTCGAGCATGGGCCGTCTGGCCGCGGTCTGGTATATAAACCACGGGACGGATGTGCGTTCGAACAGCGGCCTTGGGTATTCGAGCTGGTTCTCGGTATGCGAACCCGGCTCTCATCGCGGTGACAAGCGACTCTCGACACGGCGAGGTCGAATCGTACCGCCGCGCTGGCAAACGGACACGTCACGTTCTGTGGCCCAACAGACTTCGTCGGACCCGCGACAAAACGACGGCGTCGGCCGGACCAGACCCGTACTGTTTATGGTCTATCCGCGACGTGTTCCGCCCACTATGGCGTACGCACTGGAGATCGACGGGACGCCCGAATCGGTCCCGGGGGGAACGGGTATCCTGTTGTTGCATCCGAGTACCGGTGAGACCGACCGCATCGACACCGACTTTCTGAAGACCGACACCGATCGTTTTCTCGTCGTCTCTACGCGAACGACGGCCCGTGAAGTGAGTCAGAAACTCGAGTACTACGACGTCGACGAGGGCCGTGCCGATATCCTAGATACCCTGAGTATCGAACGCGGTTACTCGCGTCGCTCGAAGGATCACGTCTCGTACGTCTCCGCGCCGGACCACGTCGACGGTATCGTCGCCGGCGTCGCGGACTTTTTAGAGCGGACCGACGGCAAGCGACGCCTCAGTTTCGACTCGTTGACCGAACTCGCCTACTACGCCGGCGAAGACGAGGCACTGTCCGCGGCCGAGCGGATTCTCGAACTGTTAGACGCCCACGACGCGATCGGCCTCTTCCATCTCTCCGCCGAAGTTCACGACCAGGACGTGCTCGACGAATTCGCCGCCCTCTTCGACGGCGTCATCGATCTCGGCGTCGACGGATCCATCGACGCCGATTTCTGACGCCCCTTCGCGACCCGCCATCAATCAGCTTCTCCTCCATCTCGGTCCCGTCTCGTATCACTACAGTCCGTTCGAGTCACTCCAGCTGGTCTATCCGTCGAGTCAGGCTGGCCAGTCTATCCGTTCGAGGCACTATCGGGGGTCGGATCGTCTGCGGTCGGACGTCACCGGGCTCGGTGCAGGCAGTTTACGAGTCGATTCGGTCGGCCCACTCGATCGCGAACTCCGGGCCGTGATCGCGGTAGGCCGCCGTGTCGAGGGCGTCGAACGGCTTCGACAGGTCGATGTCGTGTTTGATCGCACTGCAGGCCAGTTCCGTGGCGGCCGCGAACGAGGTTTCGCCGCGTGCGACGGCCCGTGGCAACGTACTCACGCGATCCGACAGTCGCTCTCCGGCGTCCGTCCAGCTCGCCGAAAGCTCCGGATGGGAGTCGGTCCACTCGGCGAATATCGGACCCGTCTGTAGCCCAACCCAACCGTCGAACAGCGCCGCAGCGACCTGGTAGGTGTCGGCGGGACCGAGTTCGAGGGACGCATCGAGGTCCCGATAGCGCGATTCGAAGAACCCGATGAAGTGTTCGGGGACGTCGAGCGAGCACTCGACGAACGCTTCGGCGAGCAGGAAGTCGACGAACGGGGCTGGTGAGCCCTCGAGTCGCGGCTTGACGAGGACGACCGGTGGCTCCGTCTGTCGGGTCCAGACGACGCCGCCGTCGCCCGGCATCCCGATCGTGAACTCGTCACCGGCGTAGCGTTCGAGGAGCGTCGGTGCGTCGGCCGGCAACCACGCCGATGGGTACGAGACCGGGTCGAGCCGGTCGACGAAGAGACCGAGATCCTCGGCGGCGGCCGGAGGGACGGTCTCGAAGTCGCGGTCGCAGTCGAACACCAGTGCGTCCGGTGCGTAGGCCGTTCGAACGCGCTCGACGGGCTTCGAGAGCGATCGCTCGGTGAACATCAGATGAGCGCGAGTTGAACGACGAGCACGAGCGACACCACGACGGCGGCCGTCACCGTCGTGAGGACGATCTTCGTGGCGGTACTCATACGGGAACGTGATCCGTGCGCTCGCTTAAATCCATCCGTTCGGTGGTCCGGGGTGGGTTCGCCGGGTCGCGATACGGCGAAATCGAGGGGCTCACGGCGAAATCGAAGGTGCGCGGGTTCGGACTTCCGTTGATCGATTTCCGCTGTCGCCAACCCCTCCACTTCGACTGGAAAACGCCGGTGATCGAATCGGACAGGACCGACGAAATCGGGTCGTCGAAGTTCCAGATTGATGTCGAAGCGTCAGGCGGTAGACAGCGTCTCGACTGGTTTTTCCAGTCGAAAT
>SLIS01000234.1 GCA_007135505.1 Halovivax sp. | reverse complement strand
CTGTTCCGCCAGAAATGGGTTGGGGCAGATTTGAACTGCCGACTTCCTCCGTGTGAAGGAGGTATCATAACCGGACTAGATCACCAACCCGGTACGGAAAAGTACCCAACGCCTGCCCTTATACGTTCCGTTAGATCCCGGCCACAGTTTAGTACGACGGCGCTTCCTCGACTTCCCCGTCCCGCTGATTGACCACCCGGCCAAAAGTAAAGAGCCCGTCGGACAGCCGATTCAGGTACTGGACGGCGTCTTCGTTCACTCCATCCTCGGCATTCCATAATCCGACGGCCCGCCGCTCTGCACGCCGGCAGACCGTTCTGGCGTGGTGCAATTGCGCCCCGCTCTCGCTTCCGGTCGGCAGGATGAAAGACGTAAGCGGTTCCAGTTCTCCGTCGAAGGTGTCGATCCACTGCTCGATCAGTTCCACGTGCTCGGTGTCAACTTGCGGGTCGTCATCATCCGGCTCCGGATTCGCGAAGTCGGCCTGGACGACGTGCAGGTGGTTCTGAACCTCGGCCAGCTTTTCGTCGACGTCCTCGTGGCCCGTCGGTCGGATCGTCCCGAGCAAGGCGTTCAGCTCGTCGACGGTCCCGTAGGCCTCGATGCGTTCGCTCGCCTTCGAGACGCGGGACATGTCCCGGAGGTCCGTTTGTCCGTCGTCGCCTCGACCGGTGTAAATGGGCATACGGGAGCCATGGCAACGACGCACTATAAGTTCGGGTCACTGGATCGGACGCAGGTCGATTTCCCGCCCGCAATAAACCACTCCAGCCGAACTCGTATAGAGTAGCTATCGAGTCGACACGACGTCACCCGGTTCCCCAACATTCAGTTGTATAGCAGCCACGGAAAACCTCGCTTGCCAATCCAAGCAGGCTCGCTTTTGAGCGGGGGACCGAAATCCCTTCAATGGACCGACCTGAACTCCTGCTTCTCGTCGTCGTTGTGAGCCTCCTGGGTGGCATACTCGTCGCCTGGTCGGGAGTGCTCGTTGCGAACGCAGCCTTAGAGCTGTCGGCGGTGTTCCTCTACGCCGCCATCGCCATCATCTTATTGGTGCTGTTGCTTCCGCTGTGGAACTGGTACGGAGCCAGGGGCGGAGATCTGATCTGAGGTCCTGATTCTATTTTCAATCGGTGGACGGGCGCGTTCGTCACAACGGAGTTCTATTGATGGACCCGAAAAGGAGTGTCTTTTTCACTGCTAGGCAAATTGTGGAGGTATGACTGGGGTTCGTGACGACGCCGCTGCCGGCGAACTCCGCTCCGTCCTCTCCGCGGAACTGGACGAGGCGGTCGTCGACGTCGAGGAAGTGGCTGACGGCCTGAACCTGATCCTCGCCATCGCGACCGAGTCGGACGACCAAGCGTACGTCCTCCGGCGGCCGAACAAGCTACGTCACACCGGCTACCTCAACGAACTGGAACGGGAGTACGCCGTGATGGAACGACTTGCTGACACCCCGATCCCCGTTCCGGAACCAGTGCTGTACAGCGACGACGAGTCGATCCTCGAGGCGCCGTTCTTCGTCATGACGGCCCTCGATGGCGAGGTGATTCCGCTCGGCGCTACCCTCCCGGCTCGTTTCCAGAACCCGTCCGCACGAAAGCGGGTCGCCACACACCTAATTGACACACTCGCCGAGATCCATGCGGTTCCCACGGAACCGTTCGCGGACATTGTTAAACACGTCGACCCGCGCGAACAGGTCGAACGCTCGGTCGAGCGACTCGACGAGGCGAAACCGGTAACGGGTCGGGACAACGAGACACTGCGCTCCGTCGCAGACTGGCTCCTGGAAAACGCCCCAACGGATCCCACGACAACGCTCTTGCACGGGGACTTTAGACCGGGGAACGTCCTCTTCGCGGGCACAGACGATCCCACGCTCACCGGCGTCATCGACTGGGAGACGGCGCTGCTCGGCGAACCGCTGACCGAACTCGGTTACGTGCTACTTCGGTGGCGCGACGACGAGGATCCGACACCGTCGGTAGCCGAACTCGCGGCTCGATACCCGAACCAAGACGACGCGATCGACCACCTTCGGACTGTCAACGAGGATGGCCTTTCCCCGTTCACGGCGAACGCCGGCAGCCCCACCCGACGGGAACTGGTCGCTCGCTACGAGAACGTAACGGGCCGATCGTTCGAGCACGACCGCTTCTATCGGGCTCACGCCGCGATGATGCTCGCGACCGTCTGGGAGGACCTTCATCGACACGCACTCGAAGCCGGGATCGAATCCGACTGGGAGCCGTACATCGACTACGTGGCGTCGTTCGGGGATCGAATCGTCCGCGGCGACGTCCCGCTCTAACCGATTCGACTGCTCGCCGCTTCACAGCCCCACAACCCCGCGACTTCGCACGCCAGCGAACCAACACACTCAATTTCGTCCGCGAACGAACGACTGGCATGGCTCTGGAACTAGCGCACGAGTGTCCGGACTGCGGCGGCGAGAAGACCTTCTACCGTGCCGCGAGCACGCAGGTCCACCTCGGCGAGAAGGTGAAGTGGCACTGTCCCGACTGCGACTACGGCTTCGTACGGATCAACGGCATCGACTCCAGTACGGCGTGAACGGGTAGCTTACGCCTCGATACCGCTGTAATACGGATCGAAATCGCGCCGAGTACCATTCATTCGGGGTGAGTACGTCGATACCGCTCAGTAAACGACGCAGGGGAGCGGATTTCGTCGCGATCAAATGCTCGATACGCCTGTCCCTGACCGTAGCCACGCCGGCCAACCGAAACGATCGTGTCCACGTGATCGAATGCGCTCCTTGCCGCACCCATCCCTCAACTGACGCCATCGATCAGTTACTCCCAGGTCGGGTCGTCCACTTTCATCGAACTCCGACACTCACCCCTGTGTTCACTCCGCCCGTCTGTTCACTTCGCCCATCGTGTCTCTGTACGTACCCGCCACGTACCTGCACGCGTAACTAAAATCCGCGTCTCACCGTCGGGAAGGTATTTCGTGGTGTCGGGTAATCACGTTCACATGGACCGTCGCCGACTGCTCGCCGCCACCGGAGCGACAGTCGTGACTGTTTCCGCCGGTTGTCTCGACTGGATTCCGGGCCGTGGACTCACGACTTCGTTCGAACACGTCCGGACCGACGTTCCGGTCGATGACCCACCCGAGGTTACCGTCGACGACGGCACGGTCGTCGCCCAGGGGACGATCGAGCACGGCTCGAGCCGCTGTGGAACGATCGATCTCGCCCACGCGTCCTACGAGGACTCACAGGATCGCCTCGACCTCCTCGTCGTCGCGGCGGACGATTCAGGTTTGCGACTCTCGTGCACGGACGATCTTGTGGAAGCCGGCTACCGTGTCGAGGCCAGGGTCGATCGCACCCTTCGGCGCGTTGCAGTGACCGAACATCACGTGTTCGGCGAGACATACTCCACGACCGTCGACCTGACCGACTGGTGATGGCGCGAATGTGGTGGCGAGCGACGATCGGATATCGTCCGACGATGGATTCACCCTTTATCAATTGCCGAACAGACTGATACCCCCTCAGATTCCCTCGATCCAACCCACTCTGAGTCTCACACGGGTGGGGAGATCTTTCGTGTTCGGCGCCACCGTAATCCGACGGGCGATCGAGGATTTTGACGAAGTAGCCGTCGGCACCCAACTGGTAGGTTTCGCGGATCTGTTCTGCAGATTGTGAACCGAAGAGGACCCCGGTCGCGAACGGTGGTCGCCCGGAGCGGAGAATTCATCGTGGCTCATTCGCTCATCTCGATAGCTCCTCTCACTCGTTCGTCTCACAGACCTGTTCGTCCAAGTCACTACCGAAGTGCGACAGTAATTTATCCGCTACCGCCCACACCCCACACGAATCACTATGCAGGGACGCAGGCTGGCGACGACGGACGAAATCATCGCGATCGTCAGTCCGGAGGCCGACGGCGCCCTCGCCCAGCTCGAGGCCTGGTGTACGGACCGTGGGCTCGGCCTCGCCACCGTCGACGTCGGCGATGACATAGAGGCCGTCTACGACGAGAACCGGGCGACGCTGGGCGTGACCCTCGGCGGTGACGGCACGTTTCTGGAGGGGATCAAGACGTTCGCGCCGCGGAACGTCCCCATGCTAGGAATCGACCTCGGGACGCTATCGTTTCTCGCCCGCGTCGATCCGGTGGACATGGAGGCGGCACTCGACGAGGCGATACGGGGCCGGGCCACAGTGGACAGCCGCCAGCAACTGGCGATCCAGGCGCCGGGAATCGACACCACCGGAATCAACGACGTGATGATCGAGCACGTTCCGCCCGAGAGTCCGATCGGCCGGAAGGTGACCACGCTCGACGTCACGGTCGACGACGAGTACGTCGGGGAGTTCGAGGGGACTGGCCTCGCCATCGCCACCCCGACCGGCTCGACGGGCGTCTCGCTCTCGGCGAACGGCCCGCTACACTACCCGGTGAACAACTACGCGCTCCAGCTCGTGCCGCTTCAAACCCACGCGCTGGGAGTCAGGCCGATCGTTTGCTCACCGACGAGTGAGATTTACGCACGGGCTGGGGGGAAGACGGACCTTACGGTGGACGGGGGTCGCGTCCACACCGTTCTCGATTCCGGCGACGTCGTTCGCGTAACGGGTGCCGAAACCCGCGCGCATATCGTCCGAACCTCCTACGGGTACGGCTTCTTCACGGCGATCACGAAGAAGCTCGGGTGGTCGATACGGAACGAGGACGCCGAACCACCGGCCGGTACGGGTTCCAGTGCCCCCGAGTTTGCTCGCCCAGTGTCGATGATCGAACGCGCCCGAACGATCGCCATCGAGGCCGCCCACAGCGCGGCCGAACCGCTCCAGGAACTGCACGGTCGGGTCGAGGACGTCGCCTACAAGTCGGACAAATCCGACCTCGTCACCGAGGCCGACCACCAGGCCGACCGAATCATCACGACTGTCATCGCGAACGAGTTTCCGGACCACGCGATCGTCTCCGAGGAGAGCGAGCGACGGCCCGGTCGCGGCGAGCGTACCGTGGCGTCGGGTCAGGATGGTCGATCGGGCGAGATAGCCGACCAGCCGCGGTACACTTGGGTGATCGACCCGCTCGACGGCACCGGAAACTTCGCGCACGGCAACCCGAACTACGCCATCTCGATCGCGCTCGTCAGGGAATCCACACCGGTCCTCGGCGTCGTCCACGTCCCCGAGACCGATGAGACGTTCACCGGCGTCGAGGACGACGGGGCCTACTCCGACGGTACCAGGCTCGGAACGACCGATCGGACCCGACTGGACGAGAGCATGCTCCTCTCCGGATACGACCCGGACGGATCCTTCCTCACGAACTTCTACCAGGAGGCTCGTGGCGTCAGGCGCCTCGGGTGTGCCGCGCTCAATCTCTGTTACCTCGCGAGCGGGAGCGCAGACGCCATCTGGGAGTATGACACCTACCCCTGGGACGTCGCCGCCGGCATCGTGATCGCTCGCGAGGCCGGCGCGAAAATCACAGACGCCGATGGAAATCCGTACCCGTTCTCACTCGAACGGAACGGTCGGACGCCACTGCTCGGCTCGAACGGTCCGTTGCACGAACCGCTTCGGGAGCACCTGGACGTGACGGCAGTCGACGAATGAGCTTGCCTCCTGAAACCTATCGTTCGTTGGAATAACGAGCACTCCGCCGGCTCCACTCGATCCCTCCGTTGTCCGTGGCTTTCACTCGGCGCTATTTCACAATCCCCCGGCGTCATTTCACAATTACCCGGCATTACTTCACCACCACCGCTCGGCACTATTTCACCACCGCTGATTCGGCCCTCTAGGCGTTTTCAACGGCCGATCAGACGGACCAGAGCCCGATCGATCGTATTTAAAACCCCCATATACTCGGGAGAACCTCTTACGGGGTGGCGGCTGTACATTCGTCTAGCCATGGACGTAGAAACCGTCAAAGAGCGGGCGGGGCCGCGGGAATTTTCGCCCGCGGACGACATGCCCGAAGAGTACCGGAAGGCGGCGACCCGGATGATCCAGTTCCACGCCAACAGCGAAATCATGGGCGCCTACCTGGAGAAGCCGTTCATTCGCCAGGCGCCATCGATCGACCGGAAGCTCGCCTTCTCCGCGAAGGTTCAGGACGAGATTGGCCACGGTCAGTTGCTCTACCGGGCGGCCGAGTCGCTGGGTATCAAGACGCGCGAGGAGATGTTGGACGAACTCGCCGAGGGCAAGGGCAAGTTCCTCAACTGTTTCCACTACCCGATGAAGTCATGGGCGGAGGTCCCGATGATCGCGTTCTTCGTCGACGGCGCCGCGATGCGCCGGCAGGCGACACTCAAGTCCTCGAGCTGGGAACCCTACGCCCACGCAATGGACAAAGTCTGCTTCGAGGAGGGCTTTCACGTCAAGCACGGCGAAGACATCATGGCCCGGCTCGCGACGGGCTCCCGGAAGGAACAGGAGATGCTCCAGGACGCCTTCGACGAGTGGTGGCCGCGCATCATTCAGTTCTTCGGCCCCACGGACGACAAGTCGACCCACCACGACTTCGCGGCCGAGGTCGGTCTCAAGCAGAAGACCAACGACGAACTGCGAAACGCGTTCCTCGACGCGTACGTCCCGAAAGCCGAAGCGTACGGCCTGGAAATTCCGGAGTATCCGCGCATCCGCAAGGTCGGTGACGGGACGTACGAGGTCGAAGAGGACGACCTGGACTGGGACGAGTTCTTCACCGTCGCGAAGAACGAGTACGAGCCCGGCCGCGGTCAGATCGATTCGCGCAAGGCAGCCCAGGAGGCCGTCGAGTGGGTCCGTGATACGATCGAGGGCGACGCCAACCTGCCGGGGAGCCAGGCAGCCCCGGCGGCCGACTGACTATGATCTGGGAAGTCTTCCGCCAGGAGCAACCCGGTGACTATCACACCCACTGTGGCAACGTCCACGCACCCGACCGCGAGATGGCGAAGCAGTTCGCCGTCATCCAACACGGCCGACGTAAGCCGACCAACAGCATCTGGGTCGTCCCCCAGGAGGAGGTCGGAGAAATCGACGCGGAGGAGGTCGCATTCGGCGGATCGACGGACAAATCCTACCGCTGGGCGACGGCCTACACCCAGAGTACCGAGCACGCGAAAGAAGTGATCGAATCCGAGCAAGAGCAGGCCCAGGCCGAACGCCAGCGAGGTGACGACTGATGGGGACCGCTCGAATGGAACTCACGGCCGATCAGCGTCTCGCCCTCGAAACGGAGCTTCGTGCGCTCGCCGACGACGAGTTCGTCCTCGCCGAGCGTTACATCGAGTGGCAGGTTTACGCACCGTCGCTCGAGTCAGACCTCGCCCTCGCGAACATCGCCCAGGACGAGCTGGGACACGCCCGCCTCTGGTACGACCTCCTGATCGACCTCGGCTACGACGAAACCGACCTCCTCTGGGAACGCGCCCCATCGACGTTCCGACACGCCACCCTCACCGAACTCACCTTCCCCGAGGGTGATTGGGCCGACGCGATCGTCCGCTCGTACCTCTACGACGTCGCCGAGGAGCTTCGACTCCAGTCGCTCGCCGACTCCAGCTATCCCGGCATCGCCGATCGAATCGGCAAGATCCACCGCGAGGAAGGCTACCACGTCGAGCACGCCGAGAACTGGCTCGAACGACTGGCGGACGACGAGAACGGTACCGAGCGCCTCCAGGATACCGTCGATCGACTCTTCCCGCACGCCCTCGCCCTATTCGTTCCCGCCGAGCCGGTGCCGTTCGGGGCCGAGACGATCGACGACGCGGCGCCATCGGACTACACCGACGCCGACTCGCTCCCCGACGCCGCCACCGTCGAAGAGCGAATCGTCGACGAGGGCTATCGGGCGGACCCGCTCGCGACACTCGGTGAACGCTGGCTCGATCGCGTCGTCCCGACGCTCGAGTCCTACGACCTCCGAACGCCCGTGCCCGCCGACGGCGAGATCACCGACGAATTGCTTCCCGACGGGACGGGTCGTGACGGCGTCCACACTGAGGACTGGGACGCTCTCTACGAGGATTTCACCCATACCTACCGGGAACTCGGACGAAGCGAAGCGACGACCATCATGGACAAACCGGAGTACTAACCCACTCCCACTCACCACCACAGCACTCTCAGATACCGATGAC
The DNA here is from genome assembly GCA_007135505.1 of Halovivax sp. The sequence continues at coordinate 179 of SLIS01000234.1, read as the reverse complement.
ACCCGACACCAACACCGAGACCGACGCCACGCCCTGTGCGTACACGGAGTACCGGGATGGGCCAGCGATCGACGACCTTCCCGCCACAGGGGCGGACGCCACGGGACTCGAAGCCGACGTCTGGGACGCGCTCTACGACGTGGAAGATCCCGAAATGCCGGTCAGCATCGTCGACCTGG
>SLIS01000090.1 GCA_007135505.1 Halovivax sp. | reverse complement strand
GTCGACTGATGGGGAGTGTCGGAGCCACCCGGAGGTTTCGAAACTCGGTCTTCGACGCTGTGACTCGGTTCGTTGTCGGGAAAACGATGAACTCCTCCGATAATTCCTCTGAATCGAACCCCTCCGATCGATCGGCGAGCGAAACGCTCGAGTACACGCTCTGAGAAGGCACCCGCATGGACATCCGCCTCGACGAAGTCAACAAGCGCATCATCCACGCCCTGATGGAGGACGCGCGCTCGACGTCGGCCCCGATGATCGCCGACGAGGTCGGCGTCTCGCCGGCGACGATTCGCAACCGCATCGGCCAGCTCGAGGACGCTGGCGTGATCGAGGGCTATCACGCCGTCGTCGACTTCGAGCGTGGCGACGGTCGACTGCGCAACCTCTACCTCTGTAACGCACCGGTCGAAGATCGCGAGCGACTCGCTCACCAGGTTCGGCTGATTCCCGGCGTTATCAACGTCCGCGAGTTGATGACCGGCCGGCGCAACCTCCACGTGCTCGCCGTCGGCACAGATACACAGGATCTTCGACGGATCGCCCGCGAGATCGCCACCCTCGGAATCGACATCGAGGACGAAGACCTGCTGCAGACCGAACACTTCCAGGCGTACCGCCCGTTCGGCCCGGACGACGAGACGCCGAAACCGCTCTCCGATTACATCAGCCTCACCGGCGGCGCGGAGATCATCGAGGTGACTGTCGACGATGGGGCGCCGATCACCGGGCTCTCCCTCGAGCACGCCGGCCGGGAGGGTGTGCTGGCTGACGACGTCCTCGTGATCGCGATCGAACGCGACGATGCGGTGTTGACGCCGCGGGGCGATACCGTCATTCGGTCGGACGACCTGCTCACGTTGCTCTCGCGTGAGGGGGTGACCGACGACGCGCTCGAGGCGTTTCAGTCGGTTCGGTAGTCGAACTCCTCGAGGTGATCACCGAGCAGCGCATCGTCGAACGTGGGATCGGTCAGCACCGTCCCGTGGGCGACGGTGGTGTACGTGCCGTAGCCGACGGCGCCACGAACCAGCGCTTCGGGAACCGAGCCCGTCATCAACGTCGGAACGGGACGGCCGAGTGCAGCCATCACCAGCGGCGCGATGTCGGCAGCGGTCAGCGGGGCGTTCTCTTCGGTGTGGCCATTCTCTCGAATCGATGGCCCGGCCGCGAAGAACGTTCCCGGGCCGAGCTGGGTGGCACCCGACGCTGACGTACACGACCGTCGTCCGGGTTCCGGAGCAAGCGTACACGCCGTTCCGGCCGTCGAACAGATTACGTCCGGGGCTTCTCGGACGAACGGGCCGTCGTACAGGTGTTCGCGGTTACAGACGAACTCGAACGCCGGGTTGCCGTCCGGGTCACGACACTCGTGCAAGACCTCGAGAACGGTCGCTCTCGTCTCCTCGTACGCGGAGTTGACGACCCGGCCGTACCGTTCGCGGCCGGCGACGTTGAGGCGAACGCCAGCGCCGGTCGCACTCGGACAAAACGCCCGGGAACGGGGCCACCGATACGCTGAGGTCCAGTCCACGTCGTTCGGGTCGTCGTGCGGCGAACCCCGACTGAACACACTCGAGGTTCGATCAAGCACACTCGAGGCTCGACCGAACACACTCGAGGTTCGATCAAACACACTCGAAGCAGTCGCGAGGAGTGCATCGACCGACGGCATCAGTCCATCTCCAGTCCCCGACCCGGGTTTCGGCTCGCGCTCGAGCAGCCCGTTCGCTGCGAGTAGTTCGTTGACATGAACGCGGTACTCGACCGGACGGGGCGCACCCATCGGCGAACAGCCGACGACCGTGGTCTCGTCCGGGACGGTCTCGAGGACGGCCGTGACGAGGCGGTCGGCTGCGCGGTAATTCGCTCGGTTCATCTCGGTCGTTCCGTCGGGCATCGTTCCCGATGGATCGGTCATGGGCACGTGGACGAGTGCCAGTTCCCACGGTTCCGCATCGAGGAGGTCGACGCTCAAACGCCGTCTGGCGTCGATGAGCGACGGGAGTTCCCCCGAACACTCGAGGTCGGCAACCGTCCACGGACAGCCCACAGGCAAGCCGGTGTCGGCGGCTTTCGGTATCGTTCCCCGTCTCGACTGCTGGAAAGCTGGAAGCGACCCGTCGGCCGACGGATCGGCAACCGGCAGCGCGACCTCGCTCGAATTTCCGGCCGTTCGTCCCGGGACGACGACGCCGTTCATCGGCCCGGGAGGATCGGTCAACGGCAACCCACAGACGATCGTTTTGGCGCCCTCGCCGGTCAGATAGTCCCACAGCGTGGGTCGACGAACGTCGATAGTGGAGACGGGACGGCCGGTACCGGGATATCCAGCAGGAGTCGTCTCGTCGAACACCCCGTGATAGCTCGGATCGGTTCCAGTGACCAGCGAGGCCCACACGCTGGCGGACGTCGCCGGTATCGTCGGCTCGAGCGTTCCCGAGACCCCACGTTCACGAAGGTCGGTGATCGTCGGAACGTCGGGTGCAAACCGCTCAAGAGACGCTTCGTCGAGTCCCTCGAACGCGAAGACGACGACGCTCATCGGTGCCACCGTCTCGGCCGGTTGCGCCTCGACCGGCTGGTTACGTCGTCGAAAATGGGGTGTCCCGAACCCGAGCAGTCGGTCATCACTCGAGGTGACCAGCACCGATCGTTTCGTTATTGGTCCGCTTCGAGACGGTCGGAGGCGGATACTCGAGCGGTCGCTCGAGTAGCGAGCGCCTGTCGACGATCGACAAACGCGTAACGACCGACTATCCGCCGCACTCGAACGGCGCCATCGGTGGCGTCACTGCCTGGGCGCGTCGAACGCCGCCGGTCGGCCGATCGTCGACGTTCCGGTGTCGGCCAGCACGTCGCCGTCGATGACTGTCGGCCGATTTCCGCGAGCACCACCGAGGGTGACGACGCGGTGGTCGGTGTCCTCGAGCGAGAGGACGTCCCGACCGTCGAGGACGACCATCGGCTCGAGAGCACCCCACTGAATCCGCTCGAACTCGGACTGGGGCGTCACGAGGATCGCCGCGTCGAACGTCGGCCCCGATGCGAGGTCGTCGACGCCTATCGACCGGGCACCGAAGTCCGCCGGGTCGACCAGTGGGTCACAGCCCCAGACGTCGGCGCCCCGCTCGCGGAGCGTCTCGACGGCGTCGATCGCCGGCGAGGCCCTGGTCTCCTCGACCCCCGGCCGGTACGTAAAGCCGAGGACGAGGACGGAGGCGTCCTCGAGCACGTCGCCATCGTCACGCCCGTATCGGGGCATCGCCACGAGCGCGTCTTCGAGCATCGTCACCGTTCGGGCCGGCATTTCGCGGTTGACCCGCCGGCCGAGTTCGACCATCTCGAGAGGTACCTCCGTTTGTGAGAGCAGGAAGTGCGGGTAGTACGGGATGCAGTGGCCGCCGACGCCCGGTCCGGGATCGTGGAGGTGACACATCGGGATGTGGTTGGCCGTCTCGATCACCTCACGCACCGAGACCCCGAGTTCCGGAGCCGTGCCGGCCAGCTGGTTCGACAGCGCGATGTTGACGTCGCGGTAGACGCCCTCGAACACCTTCACTGCCTCCGCCGTCGTCGCGTCCGAGACCAGGTGGACGGCGTTGCTCGAGAGTTCGTCGTACACGAGCGCCGCCGCGCGTCCGCTCTCGTCGTCGACGCCGCCAACGACCTTTGGATACTGCCCGCGGATATCCCGCAGCGCGGTACCGGAGGCCGTCCGTTCGGGACAGAACGCGACGCCGAAGGAACCGGGCTCGAGACCGCTCTCGGCGGCGAGATGCGGTGCGATGGCGTCCCGACAGGTTCCCGGGGGAAGCGTCGATTCGACGATGACGAGGTCGCCCGGCGAGAGGCCGCTAGCGACGTCCTCGACGACGGATTCGATCGTCGACAGGTCGGGCCGATCGTCGGGCGTGATCAGCGTCGGCACGATGATGACGTGAATTCGTGCATCGATCGCCGCAGCGACGCCGTCGGTCGTCGCCTCGAGACGGCCGCGATCGACCTGGTCGGCGAGCAGTTCATCGAGGCCGGGTTCGCCGCTGACGTGGCTCTCACCGGCGTTCACCGCGTCGACGACGGCGGGGTCGATGTCAACGCCCGTGACCGCGCCGGTCACCTCGGCGAACACGCCCGCGAGCGGGAGCCCCATCTTCCCGAGGCCGTAGACGGCGACGGGTGTCTCCCCGCGCGTCAGTGCCAGCCGTTGGGCCGACTCGGTTCCCCCGTGGCCGTACAGCCCCGTCGACTTCCCACTCATCGTGCAATCACCTCCCGATCGGAATCGGCACACAGCCGTTCGATCCGTTCGACAATCTCGAGGGCGGCCAGTCCGTCCTCACCGGTCACGGGCGGTTCCGAGCCGGTTTCGACCGCGTCGACGAACGCCTCGAGTTCTCGCTTGAGTGGTTCGCCATTCTCGACGCGAGGCCGTTCGACGACGCTCTCGTGGCGGTGACGGTTGGTTCCCTCGTCGGTCACGTACTCGGGATAGGAGTCGCGGTGGATCAACACCGACTGCTGGAGGTAGTCCACCTCGACGAGACACTCGCTGGCGGTGATCGTGAGCCGGCGAACCTTCTTCTGCGTTCGCCGACTCGCCGTCAACGAGACGATGACGCCATCGGACAGCATGGTCGTCGTCGCGTACTGGCCGTCGTCGGTACTCATCGCCGACACCACCGTCGGCGTTGCCTCAAAGAACGACCCGACGACGTCGATGTCGTGAATCATCAGGTCGGAGACGACGCCGTCGGTCGCCGTGCGGTCGACCGGCGGGCCGAGGCGTTCGGCCTCGATGGCGATCACGTCCAGTTCCTCGATCACCGAGGCGACGGTCTCGACGGCCGGATTGAACCGCTCGATGTGTCCGACCTGCAAGACGAGGTCGGCGTCCTCCGCCGTTCGAATCAATGCTCGTCCCTCCTCGACCGTTTCCGCGATCGGTTTCTCGACGAGGACGTGGACGCCGGCCTCGAGACAGGTCGACACCGTCTCGTAGTGGGCGTGGGTTGGGACGGCGACGGTGACGACGTCACACGTCGCGAGCAGGTCGTCCATGGGTAACGCCGCGGTGTTGTAGCGCGTCGCGACCCGCTCAGTGAGACCATCGTCGAGGTCGGTAACGCCGACGAGGTCGACGCCTCTAAGTTCGCCGTAGATACGCGCGTGATTCTCTCCCATCGCACCGACGCCGATAACGCCGGCGCGGATCGGTTCCGTCGATGAAGTCGTCGTATCCCGTGTCATTGTGCGTCGTAGTAAGCCGTAATCGCCTCGAGAACCGCCTCTCGATCGTCAGCGCCGATGTTCGGGTGTACCGGAAGCGATAGGACGTGGTCGGCCGCCCGATCGGCATGTGGGAGCGTTGCCGCAGCCGTACTCACCGTTTCGTACGCCGGCTGGCGATGGATCGGCGTCGGGTAGTAGACACCCGTGCCGATCCCTCGTTTCTCGAGCCACTCCGCGAGCGCGTCGCGGTCGTCCACCCCGACCGTGTACTGGTGGTAGACGTGTTCCATCCCATCGGGCACCGACGGCGTCGTGACCGGCAGATCGGCCAACCCTGCGTTGTACGCGTCCGCGTTGTTCTGTCTGGCTGCAGTAAACGTGGGGAGACGCTCGAGCTGTGTACGCCCGATAGCGGCGGCCAGGCTCGTCATCCGGTGGTTCTGGCCGAGCGCGACGTGATCGTAGCCGCGGTCACCGGTCACGTCACGGCCGTGGTTGATGTACGCCGTCGCCGTCTGGGCAACGTCCTCCCGGGTCGTCGTGATCATCCCGCCTTCTCCCGTGGTCATGTTCTTCGTCGGGTAAAACGAGAAACAGGCTGCGTCTCCGAGGCTTCCGACCGGCCTGCCGTCGATCGCAGCACCATGGGCCTGGCAGGCGTCCTCAAGAACGAAGAGGTCGTGGTCGTCGGCGAACTCGAGCAGCCGATCCATCGACGCGGGCAGCCCGTAGAGGTGCACCGGCAGAATACCGACGACATCGGGTCGGTTGCGCACGATCCGGGCGACGTCGTCGGGATCGATTGTGTACGTCTCGGGGTCGATATCGGCGAACAGCGGCGTCGCCCCTGCCAACCGAATCGCGTTCGCACTCGCGACGAACGAAAAGCTGGTCGTCACGACGGCGTCACCGTCCTCGACGCCGAGGGCGTTGAGCGCCGTCACCAGCGCGGTCGTCCCGTTGGTCGTCGCGACGGCGTGATCGGCCCCGCAGTACCGGGCGAACTCCCGTTCGAACCGGCGAACCTCCGGCCCGTCGGCGAGCTGCCCACTCTCGAGTACCGAGTGAACTCGATCGTAAGCCGCCGAACCGAGGTCGGGATCGGCAATGTTGATCTCGGTCATAGCAGCTTGTTCGGCCCCTCGAGGGGTGCCGGGAGTGGTCGTGGTTCGGCCGGCGAACCGACGGCGAGCGTGTCCGCTGGGACGTCATCCGTGATGAGCGCACCCGCAGCGACGAACGCGTTCTCGCCGATCGTGACCCCGGGGAGTAACGTCGCGTTCGCGCCGATCGAAGCGCCGTCCTCGATCGTCGGTCCCTCGAGGCCGTTCTCCGTTCGGATCGGATACTGGTCGTTCGTCAGGACGGCACCGGGGCCGACGAAAACGTTGGATCCGATCGTCGTGTCGGTCGGAACGTAGACGGCCGATTGAATACTCACGTGCGAGCCGATGTCGGTACGACCGTCGACGATGGACTTCGTCCCAATGAGGACGTCGTGGCCAATCGTGGTGTTTTCGCGCACGAGGACGTCGTGACCGGTTACGAAGTCGTCGCCGATGACGACGTCACCGTAGACGATCGACCCGTGTCTGATCGTCGCATTGCTCCCTATCTTGGGCGGGGAACGGCCGTCGTCGACACCGTAGCCGATCGTCGCCCCGCCGTCGATGCGGCAGTTCTCGCCAGATTCGTACGGGCGTTCGGCCGTCGTCACTGTCGCTCACCTCGAGTGCTCGATACGTCACCGTCGTCTCGCCGGTGGAATACGTCGCTGTACATGGAGATCAGTACCCGTTCGGGTAATCACGTAGGTACTTCGGGCAATCGGGCTTTGTTATCCCCGACCTGAGGGGTGGGTAGTACCCGGCTACGGGGCCAAAATGGGGGTGCTGAACACGGCCTCGACGGGTCGATTCGGCCGCGGAATTCGATTTCTGACTCACGGCTAACCGAAGGTATTGAATATCGTGTTACTCATCGAATCCGACCGGTATATGGCGATTTCGACCGGGTAGACGCGAGATAGTAAAGTGATGCTCGGTGGGAGTAGGCCTCGTGAGCATTTCGATGACGTTGTACACCTGGGAGCGGACTCCCGCCGTTCGAGGGTCTCGAGGACTATGACCGACGGTACGCTTTCGCAGGCGGAGCTGTTCGACGTGTTCAGCAACGCCAGACGGCGACAGACCGTACAGTATCTCAAGCGCCAGCAGGGAACCTGTGACCTTGCGCCGCTGGTCGAACAGGTTGCCGCCTGGGAAAACGAGATCAGCACGGACGACGTCACGCGAGCCCAGCGCCGTCGGGTCTACATTTCCCTGTATCAAACCCACCTCCCGATGCTCGAGGAGCACGGCATCGTCGACTGGGATCCGGACGCCCATCGAATCGAACTCGTCCCGAACGAGGAAACGTTCGAACCGTACCTGGATCGCGACCTCCAGAATCAGCGACCCTGGCACTGGTACTACGCCTCCCTGTCGGTGGCCGGGGCGATCGTGTTTACCCTGGCCTCACTGTCCGTGGGCTCGATGTCGCCCGCAATCGGCCCCCTCGTCGTCCTGGTGGTCTGTCTCCTCGTATTCGTCCTCGCACTCGTTCATCACGTCACCCACCGCCCGAGGCACTCGCTGGCGTTCCTCTCTCGCCGATAAGATTCCGACGGTCTGTTGGTCGTTTTTCGAGCGCTCGCCTCAGCCCAGAAGTCGATACAGACTGCTCGCGCCGATTGCAAGCAGGATGAGCACGCTCGAGAGCACTGGATCGATGCTCGATACGACGGGTAAAGAGAGTCCGGCCAGCGCGATAACCACCAGCCCGAGCACGCACAACGATAGATGACTCATCAGGACTGGGCTGTACGCTGTGTGGGCACCATCGACGTATCTGAACACGTCCTCGAAGTGAACGCCTCGTTCGATCGTTTTCGCCGTCGAATCGTAGGCGATGACGCCGTCCTCCTCGAGTTGTGGGAGATGTGTCTGCTGGAGGGAGACGTAGACGCTCTTATAGAGGTTGTTCGGTACGGAGCCGGCGTCGGACTCCAATTCGGCGATCTCCGTGGCCACGTCAGAGACGTCTAGCTGCCCCGGCTGGTCGGCAAG
>SLIS01000336.1 GCA_007135505.1 Halovivax sp. | reverse complement strand
GGCGTCGGTGCCGGGTCGCTTCGAGAAGCGGGTGACGTTGATCTTCTCCGGTCGGGTCTCTCGCAACAGCGCCATCGACTGGGCGTGGTCGTGGTCGGTCTCCGTGGGGAACCCGACGATGAAGTCGGTCGAGAGGGTCCAGTACTCGAGGGCGTCGTCGAACGTCTCGACGACCTCGACGTACTCCGCGACCTGGTGCTGGCGGCGCATGTCGCCGAGGACATCGTCGCTGCCCGACTGGACCGGCGCGTGCAGGAAGTCGTAGAGTTCGTCGTTCGCCGCGAAGACCGCGGCGAGTTCCTCGCGAATACCGTGGACCCCCTTGGGATTGGCCATCCCGACGCGAACCCGGAAGTCGCCCTCGATCGCACAGATCCGGTCGAGTAACTCCGGGAGCGTGCGCTCGCCCTGTTCCCAGCCGTAGACGCCCGTGTCCTGGCCGGTAATTCGCAGTTCCTTCGCGCCAGCGTGGACGAGCGCGCGGGCCTTCTCGACGTTCTCCTCGATCGGCGGGGAGTCGATCTTGCCGGTCGCGAACTTGGTGATGCAGTACGAACAGTCTGACATGCAGCCGCGGGCGATCGGCAGGATGCCGACTACCCCGTCGAGGACGGGCTGGGCGTCGGGCGTGGTCGTCGGGCACTCGCCGTTCGTGACCGCCTCGGGTACCTCGTCCCAGTGGAGGATCTCGGCGTCGACGTCCGCGTTCACGAATTCCTCGCCCTGGGCGAGGGCCATGCAGCCCGTGACGTAGAGGTCGGCGGTCTCGTCGGCCAGCTCCGCGGCGCGAGCTAGCATGTTTCGCTCGGTCTTCTCGACGACCGTGCAGGTGTTCAGGATGGCGACGTCCGCCTCGTCCACGCCGTCGACACGGTGGTGGCCCGCGTCGCGGAGACGCCGCTCGATCTGGCGGCTCTCCCCGCGATTCGACGTACACCCGTACGTCTCGATGTGATAGCGGGCCATCTCGTCGATACCTGCGCGCTCGCCGGGCAAAAGCCCGACGGATTCGACGATGGGGCCGCAGTCGGCAGTTCGACGGCGTTCGATCGCCGGGCCGCCGCTCGATCCCCGCCTCATCGACTGATCGAAGCGATATCCGGTCACGGGTCGATACGTCCCAGCTAGCAGTCGGTTTCTCCCGCTCAGACCGACGCCTCGGGATCGGCCTGGCGCTCCCAGTAGTCGTCGAGGACGGAGACGGTCGCGATCAGCGCCCCGAGGACCACCGGACCGAAGAAGAGCCCCATGATGCCGAAGGCGTAGATGCCGCCGAGGACGCCCAGAATGATGACCGCGGGGTTGATCTCGGCGTACCGGTCGACGACGATCGGTCTGAGATAATCGTCGGAGACGCCGACCACGATCGCGCTGTAGACGAACAGGGCCACGGCGAGGACGGGTTCGCCCGTGAGCAACAGGTAGCCGACAGCCGGCCCCCAGACGAGGAACGCGCCGACCAGCGGCACGAGCGCGAGGATCATCATGATCACGGTCCAGAACGCGGCGTTGGGGATGCCGGTCGCGAAGAGCCCGAGCCCGGCGATCAGCCCCTCGATGAACGCGATGAGGACGTGTCCGATCAGGACGGCCCGCATCACGTCGTCAATCTCGGCGAACAGTTCGTCCTGGAACTCCCCGGGCAACGGCGTGTGTTCGCGGAGCCAGTCGACCATCGCGTCGCCATCCTTGAGGAGGTAGTAGAGCAAGAAGAGTGCGAGACCGAGTCCGACCAGGGCGTGCGTCGCCATCGCGAAGTAGGCCGTCGTCTGCTCGACCAGGAAGGTACCCACCTCCTCGCTGAGGCCGGCGGCCTGCTCGGCGAGGTCGATCTCGTAGCCGGTTTGCTCCGCGATCGTCGATTCGATGTCGCCGATCTGGAGCGTCTCCGCGTCGACGTCCTGGGCGAGCTGGACGGCGTCCTCGGCGATCATGGCAGTGATGACGGCGAGCGGAACGACGAACAGCGCCACGGCCAGGGCGACGAGTGCGCCGGCCGCGATGGTCGGTCCGGTCCGTCGCTCCAGCGGCCCTTGCAGCGGGACGAGGACGTACGCGAGCAAGACGGCGAACAGGACGTACTGGATGAACGGCAGGACCAGCAGCAACGAGAGAACCCCGAACACGGCGACGAGTGCGAGGAGCGTGCCAGTTGCGCGATTCACTGCGAACGGATCCGCCCGCCGCGGCGTAAACGTTCAGCACTGATTCACCGGCTTTCGCGCGTAACTGGGCGTTTATTCACGACTTTGAGCGAGTGTCAGGTTCCTCCACAGGGCGGCTTCAAGGTGGCTCCCGACGAAGGTGTCTACGATGTCGACGCAGCTCGATCCGCTATCTGCTGCGGCAGATCTCCTCTACACCGTAAAGACGGGCGGCGATCCGACCGAACTTCGCGAACACCTCGCCCGCCTCGATCAGGAGACGCTCGCGGGAATCCTCGCGGACCGACCGCGACGGCTGGCGTTCTGGCTCAACGTCTTCAACGCGTACGTCCACCTCCTCTTAGAGCGCGAAGACGCGGATCTCGGCGACGGCCGATTGGAGCGGTGGGCGTTCTTCGCCAGGGATCGGATCCCGATCGCCGGGACCTGGCTGAGTCTCAACGACGTCCGGGACGGGATGCTCCGTCGATCGAAGTTACGATGGGGTTTCGGGTACCTCCCGCGCCCCTTCCCGTCGCAATTCGAGCGTCGGTTCCGCCTCGAGTCCTGCGATCCACGCGTCCACTTCGCCCTGAACAGCGGGGCCGAGAACGCGCCGCCGGTCTCGGTGTACTCGCCGGCCGACGTCGATCAGGAACTCGACGTCGCCACGGAGTGGTACCTTTCCGAGACCGTCACGTTCGACGCCGACCGATCGGTGGCGACGGTGCCCCGACTCTTCCGGTGGTACCGCGGTGACTTCGGTGGAACGACCGGCATCCGGGAGTTCCTCGCCGAGCACGACGCCATTCCGGACGTTCCGGCGCTTTCGATCGAGTACGCCGACGCCGCCGCCGTCGACCTGGAGCGGTACCGCGCCTGACCGCTCGGATCGATTCGACGCGTCTGGAGCGAATCGACGAGGGGATTCACCGGACACCTAGGGTCAGTCCGCCGGCCGAGCCGAGCAATCGTCGATTCCACCCCGCCAGTCACAACCGGACCTCGACCCGCCCCGAACGCTTTTCGTCGGCCGCTGTGTTGACGTCGCCGTGAACGAACGCGTCGACGCCGTCGACCGCCGGGTATTCGAGCGGGATGGCCACACCTGTCTTCACTGTGGCGCCCACCCGACCGAGCCAGCGGCCCTCGAGACCTATCCGATCGGCGGCGTGGACGGATCGAACTCGCTTGCGACGGTCTGTCGGGACTGTTACGGCCTGTTGAGCGGTGAAGCGCCGGCCTGGTTGCGCGACGGCGGGTCCGACCCGGCCGCCCTGTTCGCGTTCCTCGAAGCGGTGACGTCGACGCAGGGGTCGACCGTCGCCGACGTCGCCGAATTCGCGACCGAAGCCACCGCTGGCCCGGACGGGACCGATCCTGCCGCTCGGCGTCAGTACGGGGCGAACCGGCGACGAGTTCGTCTCGCACTCGCCGTGATCGACCGGCACCTCGACGTCATGACTGGGCTCCTCGAGTCGTCCGACCCCGGTGCATCCGCCTCCCGGACCGACGGTTCGACGCCGTCGGCGGAGACCGACCTCGGGGAACTGGAGCCGCCGACGGACGCTGCGTGCGAAACGGTCCACGACCTCGCGCGCCGGCTTCAGGACCAGCTCGCGGAGACGGTCACGCTCGCGGAGACTGCGGTCGTCGCCGAGGGCGTCTGTCACGCCTGCCTCGATCAGCTCGACGGCCGTCAGTGCCAGTCGTGCGCCACGACGGCACGCTCGACCGAGCCCTGGCGGACGGCCGACGGCGGGGTCGCGGTCGCCGACCTCTACCGGACGATCACCGATCGACTACAAGCAGCCGCCGAGACGACGGCGCAGCTCACGGAGGCGGCAGCCGACCTGGCCGAACGTCTGGTCGACTGACGGGGCGGTCGCGTCCCGGGATGGTCGACTACCGGGGCGGTCGAGTCCTGAGGCGATCGACTGACGATGCGCCCACTGAGGGTCGTGTTTTGGGTGGTCGACCCCCGGTGGAGATAGCAGTTCCTTTGGGTCCGGTACGCGAACGCGACTGTATGAACGTCCGGCAGGTCATTCCCCGCGACGCGATCCCGAGCATCGACGAGCCGCGGTTCGACGGGACCCACTCCTGGGACGGCGGGGACCGTGTCATCGTCGTCGACGGGGAGCCGGCACGTGCGTATCCGCTCCGTATCCTCGATTACCACGAGATCGTCAACGACGACCTCGAGACCGCGGACGGCTCGCAGCCGATCGCCGTCACGTGGTGTCCGCTCTGTGGGAGCGCCGTCGTCTACGATCGCCGCGTCGAGGGTCGGACGCTCTCGTTCGGCGTCAGCGGAAAGCTCGCAGACGACGACCTCGTCATGTACGACCGCGAGACGGACTCGGAGTGGAAGCAATCGTCGGGAACGGCCATCGCTGGAACCCTGTCGGGCCAGCAGCTCTCGGTAGTCCCGGCGGCGACGATGTCGGCCGGTCGATTCGCTCGCGAGTACCCCGATGGACTGGTGTTGCAACCGGTGCCGGACGCCGAGAGCGAGGCCGCGGGAACCGGGGACGAGCCCGAGCCGGTCGACTACGACGAGCGCCCCTACGCCGGATACTTCGCTGGTGACGGATTCGGGCTGTCCGCCCATCGCGGCAGCGACGGGCGGGCGTGGGAGCGCGAGGACGTCGATCCGAAGACGGTCGTGCTCGGGCTCGAACGGGACGGCGAAGCGGTCGGCGTTCCGTTGCCGGCCGTCGAGGACGCGGATGGCCTGCTCGAAGTCGAAGTGGCGGACGCGGACGTCCTGGTCGTCGCCGCGGACGGCCTGCACGCATTCGAACGGCCGACGGACGAATTCGATATCGAGGAGGTGACCGACGAGCACCTCGTCGCGGACGGGACGACCTGGAACGGGGCCACCGGTCGGTCCGCCGACGGTCGTCGACTCGAACGCGTCCCGGCCAGGCGGCTCTTCGCGTTCGCGTGGGCGGACGACCACGGACCAGATTCGTTCTTCGAGGGTTGACTGCGCCCCTCGCTGGGGGAGCGACTCGACGAGCCACTGCCGCGTTCACGTCAGCCGTGACTCACCCGCTCTCCGCGGTCGAAAACATCGAATCGAACACTTTCCGCTGGGCCTTCCGGAGGTGCTGGTGGAAGGTCGGTGGCGCCACGCCCATCGATTCCGCCACTTCCTCGCCGGAGGTATCGCGGGGCCACTCGAAGAAGCCGGCGTGATAGGCGGCGCCCAGGGCGGTGCTCTGTCGATCGGTGAGATCGCTGACGAGCAGCCGCTGTGTGCGCTGTGGATCGTCGGACGGGCGGGTAATGCTCCGGCGACGGAGCATTTCGACGGTCGGGAACGTCGCCTCGACGGTGTCGATCACGCGGCGGACGTCGACGGTCGGTGCGAGGTGGATCTTCATCTGGAAGGTTCCGTCCTCGATCACGGCCTGTTCGACGTAGCCACCGAGGGACGCGACGGACGAGAGGACGGGTGGCTCGGTCAATCTGAGTTCGAAGTCCACCGGATCGCTGCTCGAGCGGACGGTAACCTCCTCCCAGTGGGGAATCGTCTCGGCCAGACTGTAGACGGCGTCTATCGCGTCCCCTTCGGCCGTACCGAAGACGAGGAACTCGTCGTCGGCAACCGGGACTGCGTCGTCGAGCGTAATCGTCTCGTCCGACCCGACCGGGACGTCGAGCGCCGTGAAGATATTGCCGATCTGGAACTCCAGCTCGACGAGTTCGTCGCTCATCAGCGCCCGTTTTTGCTCGGCAGCGGCAACCGCGTGACCCACGATATCGCCGAGTTGGGCGATCATTTCGCCTTCCCGTCCCTCGAACGCGGCTGGCCGCCCGGCGTAGACGTTCAGGGCGCCGTAGACGGTATCCTCGTGGACGATCGGTATCGCAGCGGACGACCGGAATCCGTACGCTTCGACGTGCTCTCGCCAGGGGTCGTGCCGGGAATCGGATTCGATATCCTGGGTCGTCTGCATCTCGCCCGTACGGATGGCCCTGCCGGTCGGTCCCTCGCTTCGCTCGTCGTCCGGATCGACCGAGATGGTGACGCCGTCGAGGTAGCCCTCGACGCCGGCTTCGGTCCGCACGTTCACCGTCTGCGTGCTCGCGTCGGCGTCGCCGATCCAGGCGAACCGGTACGACTCGGAGTCGGCGAGATGCTCACAGACGACCCGTTCGATCTCTCCGCGCGTGGACTGATCGATGACGGCGACCGTGAGCTCCGTGACGACCTCGTTGAGGCTGTTCAACGCCGCGAGTTGTTCGTGCCGGCGTTCGAGGTCGCGCTCGCGCTCCACCCGATCGGTGACGTCACGAACGACCCCGACGCGGCCGGTTTCGTCGTCACCGATCTCGAACGCGTCGAATCGACTCTCCACGACGATCGAACTGCCGTCCTTTCGATACAGGTCCTCCTCCATCACGGCGATTTCAAGCTCCCCCGACTCGAGCTCGGCCTGTTTTTCGTCCGCGATTTCGACGAACTCGTCGCCGAATGTGGTCGTCGCGTGGGCACCGACGAGTTCATCGCGGTCGTATCCCGTCATCGAGGCGAATCCACCGTTCACCATCGTGAACCGATGCTCGCTGTCGAGGACGTAGATGCCCTCGTCGGCCGTCTCGACGATTCGTTCGTACTGCTGTAACTTCCGCTCTCGTTGCTTGCGTTCGGTGACGTCCTGAAAGTGGATCGAGAGGCCCGTCGCCGAAGGGTAGGCGACGTCCCGGTACCAGCCGTCGAACGGCGGATAGTGGGCCTCGACGGTGGTCGGTTCCTGTGCTTCCATCGCCGTTCTGTAGGCGTCCTCGAACTCGGTCCCCCTCAAGTCCGTGAAAACGTCCCAGAGTTCCTCGTCGACGGCTGCCTCCTGGGGGCAATCCAGTAGCGACGCGGCGGCGTCGTTGAGGTAGGTGATCCGCCACTCGTCGTCGACGCCGACGACCCCGTCGCTGATCCGGTCGACCACCTCGTCTAATTCCGCCCGCAACTCGTCGCGCTGACTCTCGAGCTGTCGTTCCGTCCGTTTGAGGTCCGTCACGTCGTTGCCGGCGACCACGATCCGCTCGAGGTCGCCGTCGTCGATCAGTGGCGTCACGGTGAGCGATACCCATCGTCGATCCCCGTCCGGTCCGTCGTGCTGGACGAGGCGTTCCGGGACCGGTTCGCCGGTCTCGATCGCGTGCCAGACCGGGTGTTCCCCGCGCTGGATCGGCTCGCCGCCGGCGTCGTAGAGGTCGATGTCGTCGACGGAGGCGTTCGAGACGGCCGCGTCGTCTAACCCGAGTTGCCGCCTCGCCAGGGAGTTCAGCCGCTCGATCGACCCGTCCGCCCGGAAGACGGCGAGCCTGACGGGCGCCGTCTCCAGAAGACGGTCCGTGAGGTCGCGTTCCTGCTGGAGTCGGCGCTCGTACTGGCGGCGTTCGGTCATATCCCGGGTCACTTTCGTATAGCCATGGATGGTCCCGTCCGCGTCCCGGATCGCCGTGATGGTCACGTTCGCCCAGAAGCGAGTCCCGTCCGCGCGGACGCGCCAGCCTTCCTCCTGAACCGAACCACGGTCGGCGGCGGTGTCCAGATTCCGCTGGGCAACACCGTCGTCACGCTGATCGTCGGTGTAAAATACCGAGACGTGCTCGCCCAGTATGTCCTCGTCGCTGTAGCCTTTGATCTGCTCTGCACCGGAATTCCAGGTCCGAACGCGTCCGTCGGCGTCGAGTGCGAAAATCGCGTACTCCTCGACCGCGTCGACGAGTGCTTCGAATTGCTCGCTGTCGAGGACCGGTTCGGCATCGTCGACAGCTGCCGTCGATGGCGACCGCCACCACACGCGGGCGTTTGCACCGACCTTCTTGGTTTCGAGGCGCTCCCGTTCGACGAGCCGATCCAGTCGGGCGTAGGCGCTTCGTCGACCGAGGTCGAGCGACTCGGCCACCTCGGGCGTCGTCCGTGGCTCTCCGTGGCCGTCGAAGAGGGCGAGCGTTTCGCGAAGACTCTCGGTCAGCGAACCGGATCCCATTGACCGTGGCAAGGATTCGCCGTGGCATCAACCTTCCGTCGATGGAGCCTACTCGACGTTATCACCTCCCCGTCGTCGAAACGACCGCTCGTAACGGACCGGTGACACCTCTCCCTTCAGAAATTGAGTGACTTCCGGCACGGTCGGTCGGAGGTACCTAATCAGTTCTAGCACCTCCTTACGGAGAAACGTGACCTGTTCGTC
>SLIS01000209.1 GCA_007135505.1 Halovivax sp. | reverse complement strand
TTCTGGAAGCCCTCCTTCAGTCAGGTCGTCGTTGGCAATCGGTATTCGTTCTTCGTACCATGTTTTCGTGGATAGAGTGAGTACGATATACTGTTCGCCCTGGAACGGCATTTCTGACGTGCTAATAATCACCCACGGTCGTCCGGAGTCAACGTCTTTGAACGGATCAGCAGCGTGAACCGCCTCGGGGTCAAGCCCCGAGGCTTCCCGTGGATTAGTCGGACACTCCCATCCGACCATCGGCCTGATAGCCTCGGACGGTCGGGTGGGTCACGGTCGGGGCGTCCACGGCCCCCGATACCTGCCGTCGCACTTTCCGAACAACGGGAAGGCTGTTGAGAGCAGGCACATTCCAATCTTGATGCTTCTTGATGCCTTTCATGGCAATGTTGACGCTTGCACCACGGTCGCTGTGGTCTTGATGCGAACAGTCCTTGCACTTGAACCGCTTCTTGTTTCGGTTCGCATGCTCTGTGTGTCCGCACATCGGACACCGCTGGCTGGTGTACTCGGGGTCAATCCATCCAGTCGGAATCCCCTCGAACGACGCCTTGTACGACGTATAGAACTGAAGAGCGCGGAACGGGAGGTGGTGCAAGCGTCGGTTCATCCGCGTGCCGTAGTCGATACTGTCGCGCATCTCTTTGAGGTCTTCAAAGACAATGCACGGCTTCTCGAACCGCTGACTCCACTCCACGATATGCCGAGACACCTTGTGGAGGCGGTCGCGGACAAACCGTTCCTCACGTCCTTCCAGCGTGTCATGGATGCTGTCTTTCCCCGCGTTCTGCACGCGCTTTCGCATCGTGAAGTAGCGGTGACGCTCGAACTTGATTTCGGGAAAGTCGATAACGAGCGTGTCCTCAACGTCATCCTTGGAGAGTGCGGTGAGAGCCACGTTGTCCTCGTTCACGTCCACACCAACGACCGTCCGTGAATCCTGCTTGTCTCGAACAGTCTGCTCGGTGTTAGTGACGTTGACGTGCAACTCGGGGTTGTCGTTGTGGAACAGGGCCTCTGCCGTCCCAATCTTCCACTCATCGCTCGTGAGCGCAGTCTTCAGAATGTCGAGGTGAGCGTCACTCCCTTTGAAAACACCCTTGACGTGTTTGTACGGCTTCGCGCTGATGCGGAACGCAACGTCGCCGTCGTCGGTGAGTGACAGGTTGTACCCTTCCTCGTAGTTCGCACGAAGCGGGTACGCACCGTCCTTAGTGTGACTAGGTTGGCCGAAGTCGTCGTACTCGTAGTAGTTCTCCATCGCGCCGAGAGCCTTGGCGACAACGCGCTGAGTTGTATTCTTCACGAGGTTGGCGTTGTCAGCCACGCAGTCGGGAATCGTGTCCCAGTCCACGCCTTGCTTGGCGAGGCGGAGGGTTTCGTTGTACACCGAGCGTGCTTCGAGGGTGGCGTCGTATAGCAGGCTCTCGTTGTCACTCTGGATGTTGAGTTGGAAGTCCAGCGTCTTGACGCGAGCCTGTGCGTCGGTCATTCTTCGTCTTGTTCGGTGGGTTCTGAGGTGCGGACGACTTTCACGTCTGCGCCACGCCAGCGTTTTGGGACGGTGACGTGGGCGCTGTTCCCGAACGGCTTGACCTCACCGTCGAGAACTTCTTCGCCGTCGATTTCAAAGCGGTTCGCCATACTGATGTATATCCCTTGGATATACTTAACTGTGTCGGTCACGTACCTCCAATATGGGTGAGAAGCGGTCGAACCACACGGTGTACAACGTCAACTACCACTTCGTGTGGTGTCCGAAATCAAGCAAAGCGAAGCTTTGCGTACCTCGCGGGATCGAAGATCCCGCTTAGTACCGCCACGCGATTCTCGAGCCAATCGAGGCCTCGCTGGAAGTGAGTTTCCGCGACGTGTGCGATGAGTACGGCTCCGAGATACTGTCGCTCCACATTTTGCCCGACCACGTACACCTGTTCCTGTTAGCCCATCCGAAGCACGCGCCGAGCGAGATTGTACGAACGGTCAAGAGTATCACAGCACGGGAGATGTGGGAACAACACGAACCGTTCTTGGCGGAGTATCTGTGTGGTGGTGGGTTTTGGGAGGAATCGTACTATGTGGGGACGGCAGGCGACGTTTCGACCGACACGATTGAGTAGTATATCGAGCGAACGGAACACGTTTAGCGGGGCTTACGGCCTTCACCCTCGGGGCAAGCCCCGAGGCACTTGGTCTGCTCCGCCTGTAGACAATTGTTCCGCGGTCGAAATTTATTTATCGGCCTGTTCACTCGCCTCAATCCACTTATCTCGATCCTCTTCACCGTAGAGGTCGTCAAAGAGGCGAGTCGCCCGGTGTACATCATAGGCTTCCCGAAGACGATTTCTATCATTGGTGATGGCCCAGTATGGGCCCTTGTGTCGAACGAGCTTCTGTTCCTCGAGACGGGCAAGAACAGGATGGATGGAGTTTTCGTTCACTGCTGTTCGTCGGGCTATTTCCGTAGCCTTCCATGCCTGATCGCGATTCTCGTAGAGGAATTTGAGCACCTGTTCGGGATTACTGAGTTCCGCTAGCTCCTCTGGTGATCGCTCGTCGAACTGATCGATATCGATGGACATAGTGGGTATCTTTGTTCTGCAGCCAATTAAACGTACCCGATGTATTCAACTCATCCGATGTACGTAGGCTATCTTTTGTAAGCTTTGTACATTGTTCTAGTTACACTAAGTACAATTTCTCAGCGTACTGTTCAGATAGGTCAGTTCCTCTGTTTCGAGGGCGCGTAATGATCCCGTATCGTATAGCGTCAGTCTGTCTACGAATATTTCTTGGAGACGGTCTGTTTGTTGTTCAGCCGACTTGGTGGACTCAACCAGTATTTCGAAGGCATATTGATCACCGTTGAGTCTATGGGGCAGTGAGGATGGGAACAACACCGCTTCCTGTTAACCAACTCCGGTACATCCTCCAGGTCTGTTGGTTAAGGTCCGGCTCCGATCCGTATTATCAGACTGTTCGCCAAAACAGCTGGCCCAGTATGCGCCACACTGAGTTATCAGTGGAGTGTAGGCCGAACTTGCTCCGTACACTCCCAAATGAGGTGATGGCTGCGAAGCTACGCTGTTGGATGTGAGAACATAGGAGAACGGCTTCCCGTCATAGCTCTACCTTGTGGCCAGAACCACTTAAAGAACGAACCGGTATGAGGGGTTCACATGGAGGTAACAGTTCACCAAACAGGCAAAGGTATCTCACCGGGGAGATGATTCGTTGGAGGAATAGCCGACTCTACGGCTTCACCCTCCTAATTTTAGATGACCTCAGTCCAAGATGGGTTCGAAATGGTGTTCTTTCGTTTTGACTGGCGCACCGTCCGGTGTCCCTGAATAATTGAGCAAGGAATTAGGATATGCATCTTGTGCGAGGCCGATGAGGAGCGGTTCTGCTTCTGCGAGATAGGCATCAAACCCGTATGGGCCACGATACTCCTCCGGGTCCCACGCACGGATCCAGAGATAGATCTGCTGGTTGAGTTTTGGGGTTCCTTGTTCGAAGAGTTCGCTTGCCCAGGCGAGTTTCTTTTTTGTTTTGCCAAAGACCGTATTCGAGAGTTCACCGACGTGCCAGTAGTCACCGTCGCCCCACCGTGCAAAGCTGGCTGTCCGGTTCCGATCGTGGGCGATCTCCGTAAAGTTCGCGCTGAGTTCGTTCTTTTTGCCGTACGCCTCTGCCTTTCCGATGTAACGTGGGATGATGTCTGTCGCCTCGGGATCTCCACTTCCCGGCGCAAGCTGATACATGACGTACAGGAGTCCATCGGGGCAGTTCGGCGGAACCCCATCTGGATCGACACAACGGTTTCCCTCGTGGCGAATTCGTGCGTCAATTGTCTCGCTCCGTTTGAGGATCGTCTCCGGTGTTGTCCGGACACGGAGATCCTCATCCGTATCGAACAACGGGATCGGATCGACTGCCGTGGGATCCCGAATATCCTGTAGGATTGTTTCGTCAACCCAGTCATGCCAGAGGTCGGTCTTCGATTTCTCTGCTAGTTGTACCGTAGCGGACGTCGAGATCGACGTCGGCTCATAGCTCTCGGTCTCGGTGAGCCACTTTGGACCAACCTTCCCCATCTCGTGGATGACTCGATTCGGGACGAACTCGCGATTCGCGAAGATGCGCTCGAAGCGTGGTTGCGAGTGTACGAGGCCGACGAGCTTTGCCTCGAGTTCCTGTCGATAGGTCGGATATCCGTACGGGCCTGCGTCAAGTTGGTCGACGTCGAGAATCCACGCATAGAGCGGGCTTTCGGCCTGCTCGTAGACCGCAGCCATGTGGTCGTATTTCGACCAGCTGCCCCACGATCCATCGTCTTCCCACATGTCGGTCGGGAGGGCAGCGCGGATCTTCTTGAAATGCTGGTGGAGACGTCGCGTGATACTGCTCGTCTCGCCAATGTAGACCGGGATTATGTTGCTTGGTTGTTCAGCTGGTTCGTCCAATAGATAGAGGAGATACAGGTATTGGCCATCGCCTCGGCCGCATCGGTAGTTATCGAATTCCTCGGTCGTCTCGAGTTCCGTTCCTGACGTGTCGATCATTGGAACGGGATCCGGCGTCTCTGTAGCGGTGATGTCGGTAAGGAGTGTTCGCTCGAGCCAGTCTTCCCAAAGTTCCGACTTCGTGATCATCAGTTACGGAAGAGATTCTAACCCAGATCACTAACCTGTTGTGACTGATTATGATTAGGGGAGGAAACAACTGGCGGAGCGTTAGTCAGCTCGTTGTTTCGACTTCTCACGTAATGGTCGTCCCACGCTGGTGAACAGGATGTCGTAATCTATCGAAGTATCCAATATAATTCATCGTGACTACGAAATCGTATTAGTATTCAGATCATTCGAAGCAGACCTTTCGAACTACCAACAAAAATAAAGGGGTTGGGTAATTCTTGAATGCTATGTCTTCCGAACATGCGTCAATAGCAGACATTCAGGAGACGCATCTTGATACCTACCGAAGCAATCCGGACAGGATTGAGTCCGACGCGGGGACCGAACGACAGGACCGAGCCGATTACGATGGTCGCTTCATTTTCGAACTACTCCAGAACGCCGTCGACGAGATGGCCGACACGTCTGATCCGGACGTTCGATTGGAACTCTCGGAGGACAGACTTCTCGTAGCAAACAACGGTACACCATTTACTATTGATGATCTCTATGCACTCACTTTGACCACGCGGACAACGAAGGCAGGCGACACCTCAATCGGTCACAAAGGTCGTGGCTTCACTTCGGTTCTGGGAATAACTGACAGACCCGCCGTTTTCTCGCCATCGGTTGTTGCGCGATTCGACAGGGCAGAGACAGCGAAGATTCTCAGCGCGGAATCCGAGATCAAGGAAGCATTCCCAGACGGACTCGCTACATCCGACGTTCCTGTACTGGGTATGCCAAATAAAGCTACGCCCTCTCAAGCGGTTCGAGAACTCTTCGAGAAAGGGTATACGACTGTCTTCGAGTTCCCACTTCGAAATCCGAAAGAACTGCGCGGGAGGATCGAACGAAAACTCCGGGCGCTCGATGCAAACACGGTCGCACTCCTGCCGGAGCTGAAGCGGATCCAGATCGAATGTCCAGAGTGGAAACGGACGTGGCGTATTCGCCGCGAAGATGTCGACGATTACGCAGACACGTCATTAGTACACTTAACCCGGGAGACGAATACCGTCAAGGGGAGCGAAGCCGATACACAGTCGTTTGTTATTTTCGAGACAGATGAGATCGATCAATCCGCTATTGTTGAACGGTCGAATTTGAGTGAAGTCGAGGTTGAAACGATGGGGGGCCTCTCAGTGGGCCTGGGCTTCACGGCGGAACCTGCCTGTGAAAATCCCGGGACGAATCCTGCTGACTGGCGAATAACTCCCGTTTACGGAGAAACGGACTGTCAGCCCCCGCATATGCACGTTTTCCTTCCAACGAAGGAGCGGAGCCCGATTCCCGCACTCATCACCGGGACGTTTCAGTCAGATACTTCACGACGTAATCTGACACTCGACCACGACGACGAGCGAGGGTACGATGGCCAATTCAACGCTGCCCTGTTCGCCGAACTTGGTGATCTCCTTGCGGAGACGGTCGTTCCCTTCGTCTCTACTTCGGCGACGGCACCTGCGGAGTTCCTCGCAACGTTAGATCCATCCCTCGGCGGCGCGCGTGAGTGGTCGTTCACACCTGGCTCCATCGAACACTGTCTGTTCGAGACGATCACGAAACAGATCTCAACCGTCCCGTTTGTTCCTACACATCGTGGTGAAACACCCCGACCGATTGCAGAACTTGGCCTCCCCCATACGGCCGCGGAGATCGATGGCCTAGGAACAGGCTTCGCTGAACTCATCGGCCACGAACGTGTCGTGACCGGTGAGCAGACCAGATACCTTCCATCGGCCGGTCTCTTGACCCACCGCACCACTAAGACACTTGAAGCGCTCGGTGCGAGGCGATTCCCTCCTGAGACAATCCCGCAGGCTCTCGACGAAGCTTCGGCGAATCCACCGCTCCACGAACACGTCGCTGAACGAACCGAGGACCGTGCAGACTCGAACGTGGATAACGACCCAGACGACGATGCCGACGACACTGCACGTCTGTGGATCGACCCCATTCTCGTTCACCTCGTTGAAGTCCGCAAAACCCTGGAATCGGATGAGGATCGTGACGCGTTCGACGCCGCCTGCCGGTCTGCACAGCTGTTCCCGACCGGAACCACCATGGATGTGGACGGGACCCGATCGGCCGTCCGAACCCGAAGCGGCGATCAGTCTTTCTTCATGCCGCCCGAGGAGTCCGTTGCAAGCGGAAGTCTCCCAACACTCGCTTTCCTCGCACGCGAACTCTACCACGGCACTGATCCTAACGCCGCACCGAAACTCCGTAAAACGGCCCTCCCATCCGACTTCCGCTCCGAGCTGGAGAGCATCTGGCAGATCGAATCATTCTCGTTCGATAGGGTGTTTGATGCAGCGATCCGGCCGTGGATCCCCGGACCGAACTCACGAAACGTCGATACTACAGCCCTTGAGACGCCGGATACGTTGGTAACGATCCGGAAGATGGCAGCGGTCGAGTCCCCTGAAAACGACCGCGATCCGACGGATCCTCTTCTGTATCGATCTTCGCGACGCTCTTTTTTCGAACTCTCGAAACTCCCCATTCCTGCAGTACCACTGGGCGGAGGGGAGATCGAGTGGCAGCCAGCCCATCGCGTCTACGTCGCCCAGGAGTGGCAAGAGGCGCTGGGCAGGGTCGACTCCGCTCATATCGAGCCACTTCTAACCGAGGTCGACGAGCGGACGGATACGGAACGGTTTGACCCGTGGGTCCTTCCTCCATTGGAATGGTTCGACCTCCAGACGTCAGATACTCCGGAAATTGAGGACTGGGTAGCGTTCTTCCGATGGCTCGGCGTCGCCGAACACGTCCGTCCGCTCCCGTTCTTCGCTCCAGACGCAGCGACTCGCCACCGGTACCGAGAAACGAAAGGGTTCCAGCGACCGCCACGATCAGCTATTTCAGCAGCAGACGACCTGATCGCGTCTGATGAGACGGACACTCCTGTTGACTCGCGCTACAGTGGTCTCTCCGAGGAGGAATGGACGACATACCGCGAACACCTTCTGGACAACGTTGACCCGGAACTGGACATCGAGGAACACGGCTACCTCTTTCAAATAAATCCGCTCGAGTACGCAGAGGAGATTCTCGCGGCCGCGGCGGCCGATGAGTCTGTCGGAACACACCTCCTGAACCACCTTGCAACGTGGTGGGATGGGGGACTCGGAAGCCACCAGCACGCGCTGGCCGCAGAGTTTACCAATAACCGGTGGCGCGGGTCGAACCGGTCGTATTTCTTCCGCTCGAAAGAGCGGCGGTCCGCGGGCGTGAATTTGTGGGTGTGGCAACTGCGGCAATACGACTGGGTCCCAACAAGCCAAGGGACGGTAGCTCCCCCACGTGCGTGGCTTCTTTCGCCAAGCGACCGCGAACGGTTCAGTCTGCAACTCGACCGGAGAAGGTCGCTGCTCCCCTTCGTTGATGATTTCCAACCGGCCGACAATGGAGCAGACACGATCGAGGCGTTCACGTCGGCGCTGGGTATCGGAACACGACTCATACAAGAACAGTTCTCTCCTGCCGACACTAGGTGTGTCCTCTCGAGCGTCCAGGATCACCTTCAAAACGCCTCGATCGAGTCGGCCCGGTTTGCCGGCGAGGTGGAACTCATCTACACACGAGTCGCAGAACTTCTTCCGGGACTCGAAGGCGAACGCGTCGCTGATCTGGAGTGGCGCCCAGCGCACACAGGACTTGACACCGCTTCTGTCCTCTGTCGGAT
>SLIS01000125.1 GCA_007135505.1 Halovivax sp. | reverse complement strand
GGTCGTCGATCATGTCCTGGCGTTGGTCGGGGGAGGCGTGGATGAGCTTGTTGACCTCGCCCTGGCGAACGTACGCACAGTTGACGAACGCCGTCGCGTCCATGCGGAGCAAGTCGGTGACCGACGCCCGGACGTCCCGGGCACCGTCGATAGTACCGTCCGGCGTCTCGAGGACGCATCTGGTCGTCGTCGCTCGATCCTCCCGTCGTTTGAGCCGTCGCTCGATCTGATACTCGCCGCCGGCATGTGTAAACGTGAGTGCTATCTCGGCGGACTCCGCGCCCGTCGTGACGACGTCTGCGAGGGTGCGATCGTCGAGTGCCTTCGAACCGTACAGCGCGAAGAAGACGGCTTCGAGGAGCGTAGACTTACCACTCCCGTTTACGCCGTGGACGACCGTGACGCCGGACGAGAGGGACAACTCCGCATCCTCGTAGCACTTGAAGTTCCGCAATCGAAGGTGCGTCGCCCTCACGAGAAATCACCGATCGAGACCTGTTCGTCGTCGTCGTTCGATGACGACGCCGTGGCGGAATCGTCACCGTCGGAACCGTCCCCATCGGAATCTGGCGAGGCGCCCGCAGCGGCCCCTGCCTCGGTAGCGCCGGACGAGCCGACGTCTGACGTCGTGTCTGCACCCCCGGATTCGCCGTCGGTATCCTCATCCACAACCGCCTCGGCGTCGGACTCCGTCGACTGGACGGGTGCATCCGGGTCGTCGGATTCGTCCGCACGGTCCGCGGCTGGATCGGCCTCGTTCGATTCCGTCGTCGCGTCCAGCGCCGGGACGTCGGTGAATTGCAATCCGGATTCGGTGAGCGCGTCTCGAACCTGGCGCTCGACCGATTCGCGGACGTTCGAGTCGGCGACGGTCTCGTCACGGACCGTGGCGTCCACAGCCAGTGCCCCGTCGGTGAGTTCGAGTTCCCGCAGCCGGCTGGTGACCGCCGTGTCCGGATCGGCGAACGAGACCTGAAGTTCCGCCGACGGTTCGACCAGCTCGCGACGATCGTTTGCACGGGCGACCAGCGCGTCACGCTCCAGGGCATACTCCTCGATGGTCGCCGGCGCAACTGGTTCTCCATCGCCGTCGATCGTGACGATGGCGACCGAGTCCTCGAGTTCGTGCTGTCCCAGGCGCTCGCGAACGCGATCCGTTCCCTCACCCGCTGCCAGTTCGACGTCGACGAAGACGAAGTCACGCGTGTTCTCGAGTGCGCGTCGGCTGATCGCCACTTCGTCGTCGAAATCGAGGAGATTGTACCCGCGCGGCTCGCGTTCGCTCGCACTCGCGCGTTCGGTCGAGCCGCAGTAAGTCACCCAGGTGTCGGCGACTTCGGCGGTGCCGGGCGCGTGATTGTCACCGAGCAACACGGCGTCGAAGTCGATGGTCGATCGGGACAGTACCGCTTCCGTATCCCAGTTCGCGTGGGCGAACGGTTCGAAGAGCCCGTGTGCGACGAGCGCACTGTGCGCGGTCGCCTCCGGGGCCTGGGCGAACTCGTATGACAGGTGTTCCCGCCGGGACTGCGGGACGAAGTCGAGCCCGTAGAAGGCGACGTCGCCGACCACGACCGGTTCGGGACCGAGCCTGGTTGCCAGGCCGAGATCCGCGAAGAGGTCGAGCCACTGGGCGTCGCGTTTCGTTTCGTGATTGCCAACGATCGCGAGGAACGGGACGTCGGCCGCGTCGAGCGACCGAAGGACCTCGATCGTTCCCTGGAGATCGACGAGTCCGGGTCGCCGGTCGTGAAAGAGATCACCGGCGTGGACGACGGCGTCGACGTCGTCGGCGACCGCGTCGTCAGCGACCTCCCTGAACGCCGTGAGGAAGTCCCGACGTCGGTCGGGCGAGTTGTACTGCTGGTACCCGATGTGGGTGTCGCCCGTATGTATCACCCGCGTCATCACCGTTCGTTCGAGCGCGGGCCCTAAATGGATTCCGTGAGCGACCGACTTCGTCGTCGATACTCGCGCCTTGTTGAGTGTACACCGTAACGCCACCCGCAAAAGAACGTAACGCTACTCGCGGTGGGAATCCAGACGTCGGAACCGATGGACTCCCGGACGGACGAGGGCCGTGACCGACCGATCAGGACTCGATATCGAGCTGGTAGACTCGCTTTCGGGCGTCGGTAAACGAGAAGCGCGATTCGATGACGTCCTCCTCGTCGAGCCGGCTGATAGCGTAGCGAACGGTCCGTGCCGGCAGTAGCGTCTCTTCGGCCAGCTGTTGCTGTGACAGCGTGTCGTTGTACTCCAACACCTTAGCGACGAGCTTCGCACTCGGCGGAAGATCGCGAACGTCGTCCCACGTCCCGCCCGAATCGCCGTTCTGCTCTAGCGCCTCTGATGTACTCATCACGTGTCCCTTGCAGATACGGACTAATAATATCTGTTGTTGTAGAATATACGCTACAGTAATTCAATTAGAATGCAATTGTTCCGACCCGAAGCCTCTTATGAAGCAACGCCCTACGGGGGTGTGATGACCGATACCGTGGACGACGTAGAGCTCCCCTACGAGGACGAAACGTCTCAACAGGAGAAAATACGGGCCCTCGAAGAACGGCTCGAGGTCGTCGAGGCGCAGAACGAGGAGATGCGAGACAAGCTACTCGACGCGAACGCGGAGAACAACAAGTACCAGCAGAAACTGGAACGACTCTCCCACGAGAACAAGAAATTGAAGCAATCGCCGCTGTTCGTCGCGACCGTCCAGGAAATTACTGACGACGGCGTCATCATCAAACAGCACGGTAACAACCAGGAGGCCCTCACCGAGGTCACCGACGAAATGCGTGAAGACCTCACACCCGACGATCGGGTCGCCGTCAACAACTCACTCTCAGTGGTCAAATCACTCTCGAGCGAGACGGACGTCCGCGCCCGGGTGATGGAGGTAACGGAGAGCCCGGACGTCGGCTACGAGGACATCGGCGGCCTCGAAGA
Source organism: Halovivax sp. (assembly GCA_007135505.1). The sequence goes on along the minus strand of SLIS01000125.1, from coordinate 5,462 downwards.
CCAACTCCAGGAGGTCCGCGAGACGGTCGAAATGCCGCTCGACCGCCCGGAGATGTTCGAGGACGTCGGCATCGACCCGCCGTCCGGCGTGCTGCTGTACGGTCCGCCGGGCACGGGCAAGACGATGCTCGCGAAGGCCGTCGCGAACAAGACCGACGCCACCTTCATCAAGATGGCTGGCTCCGAACTCGTCCACAAGTTCATCGGCGAGGGCGCGAAGCTCGTTCGCGACCTCTTCGACGTCGCGCGCGAGCACGAGCCGGCCGTTCTCTTCATCGACGAGATCGACGCGATCGCCGCGAAGCGAACGGAGTCGAAGACCTCGGGCGACGCCGAGGTCCAGCGGACGATGATGCAACTGCTCTCCGAGATGGACGGCTTCGAGGACCGCGGAGACGTCCGCATCATCGCCGCCACCAATCGCTTCGACATGCTCGATCGCGCCATTCTCCGGCCGGGCCGTTTCGATCGCCTCATCGAGGTGCCGAAACCGGACGAGGACGGTCGAGAACTCATCTTCGAGATCCACACGCGCGACATGAACGTCGACGACGACGTCGACTTCGCCACCCTCGCTCACGAGACCGAGGACGCCTCCGGTGCCGATGTCAAAGCGATCTGTACGGAAGCCGGCATGTTCGCGATCAGAGACGACCGGACCGAGATTACCACCGAGGACTTCCACGACGCCTGGGAGAAGGTCAGCGCCGAATCCGACGACGTCGGTGACGTCTCGAAAACGTTCGCCTGACTCACTGACCCGATTCCGACGACAGCTCGTCGTCCACGATTCTTCCGAGGGAATCCCGATTCACGACCGACGATCGACCACACGTAGCCACTACCGCCTCGTTCCCACCGAACCGGTACCTGAGCGACGTCGATCCACCCGATCGGTCGCAATCGGCCCAGTTTCGGACGGTTTTTACACACTGGGTCGATAGGCATATCAAATGACGAAGATCGTGGTCGTCGACAACCACGGCCAGTTCACGCACTTGGAACAGCGGGCGCTTCGCGACCTCGGCGTCGAGGCGGAACTCGTCGACAACGACACGCCGCCTGCGGCGGTCGAAGCGGACGGGTTCGTCCTCTCCGGCGGACCGGACATGGACGAGATCGGCGAGAGTCCCGCCTACCTCGAGGCCGACGTACCGGTACTCGGGATCTGTCTCGGAATGCAACTCATGGCGAACGAGCTACCAGGTGGCGACGTCGGAAGCGGTGACTACGGCGGCTACGCCGACGTGACGGTCGAGGTCCTCGACGAATCCGACCCACTGATCGGGTCGCTCGCACCGGAGACCCGCGTGTGGGCCAGCCACGCGGACGAGGTCACGGCCGTCCCCGACGGATTCGTCCGGACGGCCACGAGCGACGTCTGCGGGATTGAGGCGATGAGCGACGTCGAGGCGAACCACTACGGTGTGCAGTGGCATCCCGAAGTCGCCCACACCGAAGCCGGCGACGTCGTCTTCGAGAACTTCCTCGAGATATGCGAGTCGGACTGATCACTCGATCTCGTCGATTTTGGTGGCGACGTCGATTACTGAGCCATCTCTGACGCTAACACGGGGAAAGCCCAGACGGGTTACAGCGACACGAACAGCGCGTAGGGGAGCCCGAACAGCAAGACGGTCAGCACCGCCATAATCAACAAATAGCCTACCCCTACACCGACCGCGCTCAGCCACGACGGGTGCCTGAATCGTTCGCCATCGACGGTCATGTATCGTGCGACCGTCGATGACGTGATAAACGTACCGGAGTCCGCACGTTCGTCGGGTGGCCGACGACGGGTCACGAGGTCACGGATCTCGTCCAGGCTCCCGGAAAAGGGTGGGCCGTAACCCCCGGACACCTACTCACCGAAGAGGTCGTCCACGGCGGCGCGAGCGGCGAGTGCCGCGTCGTCGGCGACCGCTTCGGGAGTGACGTCCGTCTCCGGTGCGTCGAGGTAAACGTCCACTTCGAGGACGCCGTCCTCGAAGATAATCGTGACGTCTACGTCACGCACCTCCGACTGCTTGTACCGGTCGAAGATGAGTCCTTCCGCGGCATCGGCCGCCGTTCGTACGATCGTCTCGTCGTCTGGTTCGTCAGCGGGCATCGGCTCGACCGTTCGTGGTACCGGTTCGACCGTTCGAGGCGTCCGTCGCCCCGTCCAATCCGTCGGTCGTCATTTACGCGCCGCCGGCACCCGGGCCCCCGGGTCCGGCCGGACCGCCCATTCCACCACCGCCTCCGAGCAGCCCCTCGAGCTCGTCCTGGAGGGACTCGAACTGCTGCTGGACGCGGTCCTCCTGCTTCTCTAACGTTTCGAGCCTGATCTCGAGATTCGAAACCTTCTCTTCGAGTTCGGATTCGGCCTCGTCGTAGTCCGTTTCGACGAACAGATCGCCGATCTGCCGGAACATCGTCGTCTCATCGTCGATTTCCTCGAGCTCATCGAGGGCCATCTCCGCCGCCTGAAGGCCGGACTCGGCTTCCTGTTTCTGGACGGCGACGGTCTGGGCCGTCTCCTGGAGTCCCTGCAGTTCTTCGATTTTCTCTTGTGCCTCCGGTGGCAAGTTACCCTGCATACTCGGCGGAACGGCTCCCGGACTGATAAACCCAAGCTTTGAACCGCGTCGGTCGGACGGTACTGTCACGAAGGGGCTGGCGGGCGATTCTCCGAGTGGGTCCGCCAACGCCGATCCCGACAGCCAGCTACCGGCTCGCTATCTCGCTCGTCCGCTCGGCAACGTCGACCAGGGTGAGCCAGGTGTTCGCCGCCGCTCGAAGGGCAGTCAGGTCGTCGGCGTCGATCGTGATCTCCACCGTCGAGCCGGTGCGTTCGAGTCGGGTCCTCGAGCGGTCGTCGTCTATCTCGCCGATCTCGCGGTCCACGCTGGTCGCGAGCACCGCCGCTTCACGCTCGGTCGAACAGGAGAACGAGAGAGTCGCGGTGTGGGGAGTCACTCGACGCCGACTTCTTTGACGTCGCGGCTTCGCTCTTTCAGCAGGACGCGGTGACCGCAGTACGGACAGCGAACGCCGCCGTACTCGTCGAGCGTGACGTCGCGCTTACAGCGAGAGCACTTGTACGCCATGGATTACTCTTCCGAATCGTCGGCCAGCGCGGCTCGGATGGAGCGCGTGACCGTCTTGCCGGCAGGCGTCTGTGGTCTGTACGCCCCGCCGGTGAACGTTTCACCCGTCTCTTCGTTCTTCCAGATTCCGGTTCCGACTCTGGTGACGTCCTCGCCATCGACCGTGGCGTGTTCCATGTCCGCTTCGATCTCGGCGACTCGGCGGCGGGCGACGCGGCCGTACCGGGCGCCGAAGCGGCCCGCGCTCCCGACCGTTCCTCTCGATTTCTCGGCCATAGTACCCGTACCTATCCCCAGCCCACCAATAAACCTGTTGAGTCACGGTCGATCTGTCGAGCGATCCCGCCGGAGCCAGACGGAACACTCCCAGCCGATCAGTGCCAGCGCACCGAGCGATCCGAGTGCTACGGGGAGGGCCCACGGTACCGCCGATGATACGTCAGCGACTGCAACCAGCTGGCCCAGAAGGAAGCCGACGGCGACCAGCAGCGCGATACCACCCAGGACGGCATCTGGACGATCCACGGGGGAAACGGCAACGTCCAGACTGAAAACGATCATCCTCCCAGGGCAGACAGTCCCGGCCGCCGAAACGATCGTGAACTCACTGCAATCCCGCTTCAACTAGTGCGTCGTTGAGGGACTCGCGGACACGTTCGCCGGTCTCGTTGTTCCAGGCGGTCGTCACGACGCGATTCTCCTGTACACTCGAACCGTCGCGGAGGAGCAGCCGGAGGTTGCCACCGTCGTCCGACCGCGTCACCTTCGCCCGGAGTCCGGACTGCGATCCCGTTCCGCCGGCGTCGATCGGGCCAGGGATCACCTTCTTGACGTGTGGGTGGGCGGCCACCGTCTGTATCGCGTTCATGCCGGTTCGCCCCCCGATGAGCGTCGAGTGGCTGCCGCCGATCTTCTCGCCGACAGGGGTCTCGACTACGTCCAGTGCGTCCTCGCCGCGACGCTCGAGGACGTACTCGACCGGATCCTCGGCGTCGATGCGGTAGAACTGGTGGTGGAGGTCCGCTCGTACCGCTCGAATCACAGCTCGCTCGCCGGTCGCGTAGACCGCTTCGGGGCGTTTCCGACGGATTTCGTCCGCCAGCCGGCCCGCGAAGTTACGCAACTCGACCACGCCGCGTTCGCCCCCATCCTCGGGCACCGTCGTCACCGTCGTCTCGCCGGTAACGGACTCAGCGTCGACGATCGTAATCGTGGCCCGCTCGCGTCCCGCCTCGAGCACGATCGTGTCGGCGTTGGGTTCCCGACAGACCAGACAGAAGTCGCCCGGTTTCTCGAGCGCTGAACCGCAGTGCCGACACTCCATACCCGACGATTAGCCGCCCGACTCAAAACCACCACGCTTTGGCCGGTCCGACGAAGCGTACGTGATCGGTCCGGAGAGTAAGCGAGACACGGACCGAGTGATACGCAATCAGGCGAGACGGACCAGCAGCTCCTAGCCGAGCGTAATCGGATCGGTCTTCAGAAACTCCCGGAGCACCACTGTCGCGTACGACCCGCTCGGGAGCGAGAACGAGAGCGTCAACGGATCGCGTTCGATGGAGAGTTCCGTCCGAACGAGGATCGCCCGTCTGGTCCCGGTCGAGTGATAGACGTCCGGGAGGTCGAAATCGCCGGGCGCCAGTCCGAGCTCGTCGAGTACTGTCCGCTCTATCTCGCCGGGGTCACCGGCCGCCAGTTTCGTCTCGGTGCCGACCAGTGGGGCGGTGACGAACGCTCGGCCGCGTTCACAGTGGCGAGTCACCGAATCGACCCGTCGCGCGTCGACCCGCTGAATTCGATCCGGGTCCGGAATCGAAAGGCCCTCGGGGCCGCTCCCCTCGGCAAAACAGGCTACGTCGCCCTCGACCGGGCGGTCGAACGGCAGTCGCTCGTCGAGGCGCTCGCTCAGGATCCGGTTGAACGCGTACGACTGGGCAGCGTGGACGAACAGTCGCTGGAGATTCGACGGGAAACGATCGAGCGCGGCCCGAAAGGTCGACTCGTCTGCGGGGGCGTCCGATTCGGCGAGTTCGTGCAATAGCGATCGTTCGTACCCGAGGTGGCCCGGAAAGCGATCCAGCGCAGCCGTCCAGTCGCGGGTATCGACGACGAACTCGCGGGCCTCCCTGGTCGTCTCCGGTTCAGATGGGTGTGGATTTCCGAGGTACGTCATGACCGCCCCCTCCCAATCGCGACGGACGATCGCGAGCCCGACCTCGTGGCTGGGGATCTCCGCCGCACCGCGGGCCCGGATCGTCTCCTCCACCCGCTGCGCGAGGCGCGCGATGGCGTCCTCGTCGACCGGCCGACCCTGGCAGGCTTTGTGCACCCCGGCGACGATCTTGGCCCGGCTGAACGGCTCGGTGG
>SLIS01000016.1 GCA_007135505.1 Halovivax sp. | reverse complement strand
TGGGGACTTCGGTCAGTCGTTCATCTATCGCGACCCGGTGATGGACATCATCGTCGTCCGGTTCATGAACACGATCGTGTTGATGGCGACGGCACTGTTTTTCGCCTACGTCATCGGTATCACGTTCGGTGCCCTCATGGGCTGGTGGCGCGATTCGAAGTTCGAGCGCGGCGGCATCGTCGTCGCGCTCGTCGCCCGCTCCTCGCCGGAGTTCTGGGTCGGGATCGTCCTCCTGTCGGTGTTCGTCTACTGGCTCGGCTGGTTCCCCTCGAGCGGGATGCGAACCACCGGTGGCGAACTCGGTGGCGGCTTCATCGACCGATACGGCTCGGTCGATTTCCTCCGCCATCTGTTCCTGCCGGCGTTGACGGGCGCGATCGTCTATCTGGCGACGCCGACGCTCCTGATGCGGAGTACGATGCTCGACGTCCTCAACGCGGACTTCATCGAGATCAAGAAAGCGGAGGGGCTGCCCGAGCGAACCGTCCTGTACAAACACGCGGCCAGAAACTCGATCTTGCCGGTCGTGACGGTCGCGGCGATCGCCACCGGTGCGGCGATGGGTGGTTCCGTCGTCATCGAGACGGTCTTCAACTGGCCCGGCATGGGTCGTGAGATGGTTCGCGCGGTGAACAACAACGATTACCCGGTCGCGATGGCCGCGTTCTTCCTCATGGGATCGGTCGTGATCATCATGAACTTCGTCGCCGACCTGGCATACGTCTACCTCGATCCGAGGGTGGAGTACGAATGAGCACTGGAACGACATCCCCCATCGACAACGCGATGGGGAAAATGGGGAGCAGCGTCGACTACGTTCGGGACAAACTCGAGGTGTTCGAGGGTGACCGACTCGGGCAGATTGGCCTGGCCATCCTGCTCGTGTTCGTCTTCGTCGGCATCTTCGCCCGACCGATCACGATCGACTTCCTCAATATAACGATTCCGGGGCTCGCCCCACACGATCCGGGCGAACGAGGCATCGGCGGACGACTCGAGGGCCCATCTGCGGCCCACCCGCTCGGAACGACCGACCTCGGACGCGACGTCCTCTCACAGCTCATCGTCGGAACTCGCGTGACGCTGGTCGTCGGCACGCTGGCGGCGTTCATGGCGGTGTTCATCGGCACGAACATCGGCCTCATCAGCGCCTACTTCGGCGGTATCGTCGACGACGTGCTCATGCGGATCACCGACATCGTGTACGGCCTGCCGTTCCTGCCGTTCGCGATCGTGCTCGTCGCGATCCTGGGCAGCAGCATCGTCAACATCATCGGAGCGATCGTGTTGATCCTGTGGCGCTCGACGGCGCGGGTGATCCGTTCCCAGGTGTTGAGCCACAAGCAACGACCGTACGTCGAGAGCGCACAGGCGATCGGGGCCAGCAACGTCCGGATCATGTACCGTCACATCCTGCCGAACGTCCTGCCACTGGCGTTCCTGTACGCGGCGTTCGCCGTGGCCTACTCGGTCATCGCGGAGGCGAGCCTCGCGTTCCTCGGCTTCGGCGATCCGAACATGCTCTCGTGGGGCCAGATGATCTTCGAGGTGCGAACCGCGAACGCCGTCCGCGAAGCGTGGTGGTGGGTCTTCCCACCGGGTATCGCCATCATGTTGTTCGTGATGTCGGTGTTCTTCATCGGCCGCACGCTCGAGAAAGTGGTCAACCCTGAACTGAGGCACCAATAATGAGTTTACTCGAGATATCCAATCTGAAGACGTATTACCGGGCCGACGACGGCTGGGTTCGGGCGACCGACGACGTCTCGTTGTCGGTCGATCGCGGCGAGACCGTCGGACTGGTCGGCGAGAGCGGCAGCGGGAAGACGACGCTCGCGAAGTCGATCATCCGACTGTTCCCGAAGAACGCCGAGATTGTCGACGGCTCGATCGATTACGACGGGACGGAGGTCACCGATCTCTCGGACAGGGAACTGCGCAAGCAGATTCGCTGGTCTGAGATCTCGATGATCCCCCAGAACGCCATGAACGGGTTCGACCCCGTCTACACCGTCGGCGAACAGATCGTCGAGGTGATTCGCTACCACGAGGACGACACGTCGAAACAGGAGGCTCGCGAGCGGGCCAGAGCACTATTCGACGACCTCGGAATCGAACCCGACCGCGTCGACGACTATCCTCACCAGTTCTCCGGCGGCATGGCCCAGCGGGCGATGATCGCACTCGCACTCGCGCTCGATCCGAACATGATCCTGGCCGACGAGCCAACCACCGCGCTCGACGTGGTGATCCAGGATCGAATCCTCGAGACGATCAAGGAGAAACAACGCGAGATCAACAGCGCGATGATCATGATCACCCACGATATGTCGGTGGTCTCCGAGACGTGCGACCGGATCGCCGTCGTCTACGGCGGACGGATCGTCGAAGTCGCCGATGCGGCGACGATCATCAAGAACCCGCGCCACCCCTACACGCTGGGGCTGCGAAACGCATTTCCGGACATCAGCGACGACGACCAGGAACTGATCTCGATTCCCGGCACGCCGCCGGATCTGGTCGATCCCGACGAGGGCTGTCGGTTCGCGCCACGATGTCCGTTCGCCGAGGACGACTGCTGGGAGGTGACGCCCGAACCCGAGGAGTACGAGGACGGGCACCTCGTCGAGTGCCACCGCGCCGACGAGATCGAGCACCTCCAGGAGGAAGCCGGCAAGAAAGCGACCTGGCTCGAGCAGGACATCGGGAAGGAAGGTGACCTCGCCCCCGTAGGCGGCGCCAGTGTCGATACCGAGGCCAATGCCGATGCCGACACCGATAGCGAGGCCGAAGAGGTGACCACCGATGACTGACGGTCGCGAACTCATCAGCGAACCCGAGTCGGAGCAGTCGTACAAACTCGAGGTACGCAACCTCGAGAAACACTTCCCGGTGAACACGGGGATCGTCTCCCGAATTTTCAGGGGTGAAAGCGACAAGGCCGTCAAAGCGGTCGACGGCGTCTCACTCGGCATTCGGGAGGGTGAGGCGTTCGGACTGGCTGGCGAATCCGGCTGTGGGAAGACGACGCTCGGCAAATCGGCGATCCGGTTGCTCGAGCCGACGGGGGGAGAGATCTACTTCGACGGCCAGGAGATCACGGACGTCGGGGGCGCTGCACTCAACGCGTTCCGACGCGAGGCCCAGATTATCCACCAGGATCCCTACCAGTCGATCAATCCCCGCTTTACCGTCTACAAGTGGGTGAAAGAGCCCCTCGACGTACACGACATTGGGACGGCCGAGGAGCGCGACGCCCGGGTGTACGAGGTCATCAAACAGTCCGGCCTCGAACCCGCCGAAGCCTACGTAGACGAGTATCCGAGCGAACTCTCCGGCGGCGAGCGCCAGCGCGTCGGGATCGCTCGAGCGCTCGCCCTCGAGCCGTCGTTCCTGCTGGCCGACGAGCCGGCGAGCATGCTCGACGTCTCGATTCGGGCGAGTATCCTCGACCTGTTCAAGCGGCTCCAGACCGAGCTGGGGCTGACGGCAGTCTACATCAGCCACGACCTCTCGTTGCTCAAGCACATGTGCGACCGGATCGGGATAATGTACCTCGGGGAACTCGTCGAGGTCGGCCCGGCCGACGAGATCATCAACAACCCCAAACACCCCTACACGCAGGCGCTGGTGTCGTCGGTGCCACGCATCGATCCGGACGAGGATCGGGAGCGAATCGAACTCGTCGGCGAGGTGCCCGATCCCGTCGACGTGCCGAGTGGCTGTCGGTTCCACCCGCGGTGCCCGAAGCTCGTTCAGCCCACGAACTACGCGTTCGACCAGGATCACTGGCGAGCGGTCGCCAACTTCAGACGCGATCTGCTCGAGGACGACGTGACGATCACGAGCGAAGCGGCGGAGGTGACGCCCGAGCGAATCCGGTCGTCCTACGATATCCCGTCGACGCTCTCGGATTCGGCCGCCGAGCGCGTCCTCGCCGATGCGCTGGCGGAGGTCGCCAACGAGAATCACGCGGTCGCCAAGGATCGCCTCGAGACCGAGTTCGCGACGCCGTGTGAACGTCCGCCGATCGAGATGCACCAGGTGACGTCGGATCAGCAGGCCAAGTGCGTCCTCTACGACGACGTTGGCAGTCGGCCGTAGCGAGTCATCTTTCTATCCTCTTTTCGAACCTAAACAGCGATTTTACGGTCAAAAAACAGTCGTTTTCTCGAGCGATGACCTCGAGCCCGTAGATCCCTCTTGGGTGAATCCGTTGGGGTGAGCGTTGTTTCACTCCTCGTGAATCGACTCCCCACGGTTCAGCCGCGAGGCGATCCGGAACGTCTGTTCGGCCTCCCGCCGCGTCGGGAAGTGTGCTGCCATGTACCGCGCGGTCGCGACGAACGGCATCCGTCGCGCTCGCTCGTCGACAGCGGAGCCGCTGGCGGCATCATCGGGGCCGCTGGTATCGCCTTCGAGACCACTCTCGCCGCCCTCGAGCAGGTCGAACTGTTGGAACGCCGCTTCGACGTTCTGGAGCGTGTGGAACCCGGCATCTTCTCGCAGGAGACCGTGGCCGAGGGTTCGTTTCAGTTCTGCGGGGTCGCCGCCACAGTCGAAGTACTCGCCGACGAGCCGTCCCGCGTCGTTCACGCCGCCCTCGCGATCGAACGTCTCGAGCAGTTCCTCGAGGACGGCGTCCGGTTCGCGACCCGTCTCGTTCTCGCCGGGAACTGGAACCGGCGCGGGCGGGGTGTTGAGGAACCGGTCGAGGTAGACGTTCAGCGCCGCGTCGAAGACGCCCCGGTAGAGGGCAACGGCGTCGGTGCGGCGCGTGCTCTGGTGAACCGCGTTGGCGTAGGTGAACGTGTGGTGCACTGTGTTCCAGTCCGAGAACTCGTTGGCGACCCCGAACTGGGCGACTCGAGCGGTGGCCGCCTGCGTGACAGCCGCGGCCAGCTCTTCGGTCGTCGCTCCCGCCGCGATAGCGTCGGCGAGGGCGTCGACGATCGCTTCGGGGTCGTCGCCGAGCAGGATGTCCTGGAACTCCGTCGGTGGCTTCCACCCGTCGCCTGCTTCCCGCGTTCCCTCCCCCTCGGCTACCAGCGCCTCGAGGCCGCTCGTCTCGGTGACGTCGCCGCCGTAGACGTCCTCGAGTAACGCGACGAGGTCGATCGGCTGACGCCACGAGGAGCGCTCGTCGCTGCGGGCGGCGGTCACGAGCGGGTCGACGAGCGAGGCGAGGACGTCGGCGGCGAGGCTCGCGTCGCCGGCCGAACCGTCGTCCCAGGCCCAGTCGACGTGCTCGAGGCTTTCGAACGCCGTGTTGGCGAAGTCGAGAACGTGCCCGGTCGACAGGTAGGGGTGGTCGGTCGCACCGGCGAAGACGATTTCGGCGACCTCGCTCTCGGTGTGGCCGGCGGCGATCGCCGTTCGCAGGCAGCGCTCGGCCCCGTCGGCGTCGCGAACCTCGACGCAGTCCCGGAACCAGCCTTTGAGCCGATCGAAGGCGACGTCGCTCGTCGAAAACGACGGCTGGTCGAAGTTCGGCGGTTCGCCCGCACAGTCGCTCGCGACGTGGCGGACGCCGGTGTAGAGCGCGCGCTTTCGATCCTCGGGCTCGAGGTCGTCGATCACGTTCGCCATACACCCGAGGATCGTCGCCCCGGACGACCAGCCCATCTCCCGGTAGCGGGTGGCGAACTCCAGCGTCGTCGCCATCGGTTCCCGGTAGTCGACGCCGGCGTCGAGCAGGCCGATTGTCGACTTGCCGATCACCAGCCGGAGGTTCTCCTCGAGCCCCGTCTCCAGCCGGTCGGCCCAGTGTTCGGCGGGCGCTTTCTCGAGCGGTGGATTCGGATCGACGTACACCGTTCCGTCTCGCACTTCGACGGAGTAGGTTCGGACGTCGTCGGCCCACGGGTCGAACGTATCGCCACAGGAGAGTTCGAACCGGGCGTGGTGCCAGTGACAGGTGAGGATGCCGTCCTCGACGCTCCCCTCAGCGAGGGGAAACCCCATGTGTGGACAGCGGTTGTCGACGGCTCGAACCTCGCCGTCGTGGTAGAAGAGCGCGATCGCCGTCCCGTTTTTCGAGATCAGTTCCCGTCCCTCGGCTTCGAGCGTTTCGAGGTCGACGGCCTCGAGGAAGCCAGTGGTCTCGGATGACATACGAGAACGATGGACGAGGAGTCCTAAAGGCGTTCCCTGAAGCGCAGTTTTGTACGACGTCTGATATATGCGGATAGTACGTGGTCAGCGGTCGCGACCGTCGTGGACGACCTCCCCGTCGACCATCGTCAGCGTGACGTCGATCTCGTCGATGCGCGCCGGCTGCTCCCAGGGAGAGTCCTCGAGCACCACCAGATCGGCCCGCTTGCCGCGCTCGAGCGTCCCCAGTCGATCCTCGTCGAACCCGGCGTAGGCAGCCCCGCTGGTGTAGGCCTTCAGCGCCGCCGTGACCGAGAGTCGCTGGGCCTCGACGGGGGCGTTCACCGCGTACTGGATGCCCGCCAGGGGGTCGAGTGGCATACAATCCGAACCGAACGCCAGGGGAACGCCCACCTCGAGCACCGAGCGGAACCGATCCAGTCGTCGTCGGCGCTCCGTCCCGAGTCGCTGGTCGTACATCCCGCCCTCCTGTGCCCACTGGAGGAAGTTCGGCTGCATCGAGGCGACGATGTCGGGATCGGCCATCCGCTCGAGGTGGTCGTCGCTCGCAAACTCGAGGTGTTCGACCCGGTGGCGAGCCGACTCGACGTTCGGCGTGGCCTCGAAGGCCGAGATCGTCTCCTCGATGGCCTCGTCGCCGATGGCGTGGACGGTCAGCTGGTAGTCGCCCTCGTAGGTCGCCTGCGTCGCGATCTCGGCGAGTTCGTCGGGGTCGACGACCCACTGGCCGCGTCCGTCGCCACCCTCGCTGCCGTTGCCGTCGCCGCCCTCGTTGGCGCCGCCGCCACCTCCAGTGCCGTTCCCGCCGCTGTCGTACCCGACCGGGAGGTCGTCGTACGGCTCGAACACCTTCGCCGTGCGGCTGCCGAATGTCCCGTCGGTGAACGACTTGATCGCCCCCGTCTGCACGAATTCGGAGCCGGCATCCGTCACCAGTCCCGTCTCGAGCGCGCTCTCGAGGTGGTCGCTCCAGTAGTCGAGGCGCACTCGACAGGTGAGTTCGCCCGCCCGCTCGAGGTCGCGGTACGCTCGTGGGGCGTGGGAGTGACGGACTTTGTCGTGGACGCCGGTCACGCCGAGCGCGTTGGCGTGGTCGATGGCAGCGGTCACGAGTTCCCTGGTCTCCTCGTAGTCGGCATCGATGGCGTCCCAGACGGCTTCGGTGGCCTCCTCGACCACGACGCCCGTGGGGTCGCCCCCCTCGGTTTCGACATCGTGGTCGGGCATCGCCTCGGCGAGTCGCTCGAGGGCGACGCTGTTGAGCGAGGCGTTGTGCATGTCGACGCGCATCGCCACGACGGGACGGGTTTCGCTCACAGCGTCGAGGTCGCTAGCGCGGGGAAACCGGTTCTCCGGCCACTCGCTCTCGTCGTAGCCGAAGCCGAGGATCCACTCGCGGTCGTCCTCGGCCTGGTTGCTGAGGGCGTCCATGGCTTCGTCGAGGCTCTCCGCACTCGAGAGGTCGGCGTGCACCAGGTACTGCCCGAGGTGTTCCATGTGGGTGTGGGCGTCGATGAATCCGGGGAGGACGACGCGTCCGCCACAGTCGATGACCTCGGTCTCGACGCCGTCGAGGAACTCGACTTCGTACTCCCGGTCGACGCGAGCGATCTCGCCGTCGCGGATCGCCAGCGCCTCGACGGGCTCCGGTTCGGGTTCGTCGGGATCGCCGCCGCTCGAGGGATCGCCCGTGAGGGGGTACACCGCCGCGTTGATCAGCACCGTATCGGCCGCTCTGGTCATGTTCGAGGACGCGCGCGGAGAGGTCAAAACGATTGGGAAAGCGGGTGGCCCGATCGAGCCCGCTGCTAAAGCCATCGTTCACGGCGGGCACTCGACCAACAGTCGCCGCGGACGCGCACGGAAATATAGCCAAACCAACACCATTTAACCCACGCGGCGCCAACGCAAACCCATGCCCGCAGCTTCGTCCCTCGCAATCGAGACCGACGGCCTCACCAAACGCTACGGCGACGAGGTGGCCGTCGCCGATCTCGACCTCGAGATTCCACAGGGTGCCGTCTACGGCTTTCTCGGCCCCAACGGAGCCGGAAAGACGACGACGATGCGGATGCTCACGACGCTCACCAGACCGACGTCGGGTACGGCACGCGTTGCGGGTCAGGACGTCACCGACCGGGACGCCGTGACGCCCCACATCGGCTACCTCCCGGAGGAGCCACCGATTTACGACGAACTCACCGGCCGCGAACAGCTCGAGTACGTCGCGGGCCTGCGCGACCTGCCATCCGAAGCGGCGAGCGAACGCATCGGGTCGCTGCTCGAGCGCTTCGACCTCCTCGCTGACGCCGACAAGCGCATCGACGCCTACTCGAAGGGGATGCGCCAGAAAGTGGGTGTCATCCAGGCGGTTCTCCACGAGCCTGCGGTGGCGTTTCTGGACGA
>SLIS01000001.1 GCA_007135505.1 Halovivax sp. | reverse complement strand
TGGTCGAGGTCCGGCCGGACCTCATGACCGAGGGCGAGAGCGCGACCATCACGGTCGTCTCCGACCGGACGATGGTGCCGTTCCAGGAGCCGGCGAACCTGTCGGTCGGGATCATGGACGCCCAGCTCGATCGCCAGCTCCCGGCCGACGTCTCCGTCCAGCACGACCGGATCGACGAGAGCCGCGAACTCACGGCGTACCTGATGACGGCCGCCCTCGTGGCGTTCGTCTTCGTCTACGCGATGGTGTTCATTCCGTACCAGGTCCGGTCCGAGCGACTGGTGCTGGATCGGCTCCAGACGACCTCGCGGCTGGAAACCGTCCTCGCCAGCAAACTGCTGTTCTACGGGGCCCTGTCGGTCGTCCCGGTCGCGAGCGTCGGCCTGGTCGGCCGGTGGATGGGGTACGATCTGAACGCGCTGTCGGCGCTGACGCTCGTCAGCGTCGCGCTCACGTTCGTGATCCTCGCCGCGATCGGACTGGCGGTCCTGTTCGCGCTGGGGCTCGATCGGTCCGCCGTGTTCGTCAACGTCGGGATCGTGTTCGCCCTCGTCGGCCTCTCGAGTCTGGTCTACCCGGTCGGGTTCTTCTCGACGACGCGCATGACCATCGCCCGCTCGCTGCCAACCCACTACGCGACGATCAACGTGCGAAGCGGGATGCTCCGGGACGCGCCGGCGACGCTGTACGCCGACTACGTGCTGTGGCTGGTGGCGTCGGCGATCGTCGCACTCCTCGCACTGGAACTCTCGCTGCTGTACTACAGACGACGTCGATAACATGACACCGGACGATCCGACACTCGACGGCGAACGCGACGGGCGCGGGACGGACGCGATCGGTCCCGACGACCTACCCGGCTCCGACCATACGAGTGATTTCGACGACCTAACCGGTTCAGACCAGGCGAGCGATTCCGACGACCTAACCGGTTCAGACCCGGCGGGCGATTCCGACGGCGAGGCGATCGTCATCGAGAACCTCACCAAGCGATACGGGGAAACGGTCGCCCTCGACGGCGTCTCCCTGCGCACCCGGCCCGGCGTCCACGGGCTGATCGGCCCCAACGGGTCGGGGAAGACGACGCTCTTTCGGGTGATCGCCGGGCTGTCGAACCCGACCGCTGGGCGGATCGAACGACCCGCCAGCAGCGTCGGCTACAGCTTCCAGAAGCCGCGCTTTTACCCCGAGTTGACCGTCCGCGAGAACCTCGCGGTGTTTCGCTCGCTCGACGACGACCCGGAGCCAGACGCCTGGATCGAGACTCTGCTCTCGGAACTCCGCCTCGAACCGGCCGCCGCCCGCCGGGCGGGCGCCCTCTCCGGCGGCTTTCGAAAGAAACTCGACCTCGCGCTGGCGTTGCTCACCCGACCGCAATTCTTGCTACTCGACGAACCCCTGGCCGACGTCGACGAGTACTCCCGCCGGAAGATCCTCTCGTTCTTCGAGCGCTACAGCGACGCCGACCGGACGATCATGGTCTCCTCGCACAACGCCGCGGCCTTCGAGACCCTGTACGACCGCGTCACGATCCTCTTCGACGGCGAGGTGCGCGCCGACGGCGCTCCCGACGATCACGGCGTCGCGAAGTACCGACGCTATTACGGGTAGGGGGGCCGGTGCGTCGACGAGGTCGGACGGTGGTGCTTTCGGCCCGCAAGCCAGCCGGCGTGAGTGCGTTCGTGCGAGCGGGTCGGCGTCCGCACCGTCGAACTCGTGGCGACCGGTCCGGTCACGCGTTCGCACGAACGCTGTCGTGGTGGACGCGTCGCCGAGTGCCCGTCGCCGTGGACGCCTCGCCGGCCGTCGTCGAGTTAACTGCATCGCCGGTCGAAGCCGAGCCGCTGTATCCTCGCCCGCGAGGCGCCATCGGCCGGCGCTGGGCGTGGGACGTGATCTCGCAGCCGGCGGTGTGCGTGAACGTCCCGGAAGTATATTGTGACTGTCGTGAACAGGTCCGGGTATGCTCGAGATCGATTCGTCGCTGGTCCTCGCGCTGCTGACGATCGCCGCCGTAGCGTACTTCGTGGCGGACCTCGTTCCCCGCGTGGACGCGTTAGAGCGTAGCTATCGGAAGTTCCTCGCGCTGACCACGCTGGGGATCACGTACCTGCTCCTGGTGCCGGTGATGCTGACGATCCTCACCGGGGTCGGGACGGACCAGCCGGTCGGGCAGGTCCTGGCCATCGCGGTCGCGGCCCACGTCCTCTTCGGGCTGACGCTGCTGTACGACGTCTTCGACGACTGGCTCCGGATATTCAGCGATCCGGAGTACAAGACCTGGGTCGAGGTGTCGCTCGTCATCGCCGTCGTCGTCCTCCTCGTCGTCCTGTTTACGCTCTCGCCGTAGTCGTTTCGTTCATCACCCGTTTTCCGGGGTTCTCCTCGCCGGTTTCCCCGGTCTTTCGTCGTCGGTTTTCCGTTCCGTCGGTACCGGCCACCCGTTCGCCGGTCTCACTGCCCCGTCGCTCGCCGAGGTGAGAACCGCTAGACGGGGCCGCAGTCCGTCGATTAGGGCTCGTCTTATCAATCCTGCACACGTTCACCCGACGAGTGAGGGACCGTCGGTCGCGAGTGGTGTTCGTGTCCACAGTCTCGCCACGTACCGAGCACCGCCCGACGCAGTACTACTACGACTCGGCGACCGACCGGGTCGACGTCGTGGTCGACGTCTCGCCCGCCAACCAGGACGACCTGACCGTCCTCGTCGGCGACGAGCGCCTCGAACTCACGATCGACGGCCACGACGGGACAGACTCCCGGACGTTTCGGACGCCGGCGACCGACTGGACGTTCGGCGACGAGCACGAGGCCGTCTACAACAACGGCGTCCTGACGATCTCCGTCGAGACGAGCGACGGCGGGGACTGACCGAGTGCGGACTGGTTCCGGGCGGCGACGATAGTCACTGACGAGCGCCGGGTGATCGCCACTTATCGCCGATCGGAACCGGTGGCGACCATCGCGGGCGTCGCGACGACCGCGGCGGCGACGAGGCCGGTCGCCAGGGAAAGGGTCAGCGGATGGGCGAGCAGCGTCGTCCCCGCTGCCGTCGGAAGCGACGCGTTCACGCTCGTGGCGCCGACGACGCCGATGGCCCCCAGTGCCAGGAGGCCGCCGATGCCCCAGGCGGCGACGAGCCGCAGGGACGACCGCTCCCCGGATCGGCCGTCCACGCGTCGGTGTAGCCGGGCGAAGACGGTTGCGACGCGCGGGACCGGCGTGGGAAGCCGATCGGCCGCGGGCCGGCTCGTGGCGCCGTCGGTGACGCGCCAGCCGAGGAGGGCTCCGAGGGACGCGCCGGCGACGACGGCCGGGTCCGTCGCGGCGGACGAACTGACGAGACCCGCGAGGACGCCGACGGTCGCGACGACGGCCGCGAGACCGAACAGGACGGCCGTCGGGTCGGTAGCCCGGGATCGAACCGCCAGGACGACGCCGAGAACGATCGCGCCGAGGACGAACCCGCCGACGACGTCGCCCAGGTAGTGCGCCCCGAGGACGACCCGGGAGGCGGCGACGACGGCGACGACGCCCGCCACGGCCGCGTACCGCCGGGCGCGCGTGCCGACGTCGGTGTCGACGGCCAGCAGCGCCCAGAAGCCGAGGACGGCCAACGCATGGCCGCTCGGGAAGCTCCCGGTCTCGATGAGGGCGGCGTGCTCGTAGGCGGGCTGGAGGACGAGCGGGAGCTCGGCGACCGCGACCGGCGGGTCGACGGCCGGCCGCTGACTCGCCACCAGCGCCTTCGACGTCGTCATCGCCGCGTAGATGAGGGCGACGGCGGCGAGCAGGGGCGCCGTCACGCGCCTGTCGCCCCGCAGGTACAGCCAGCCCGCGAGCGGGACGATGAGGACGGCGCTACCGAGAAACGAGAGGAAGGCGAGGGCCAGGACGAGCCACGGCGGCGCGAGCTCGCCGACCGTCTGGACCAGTTCCGGATCGAACCACATGCTCGTTCGTGACGTGACGAACGGGGGTATGCGTTGGCATCCGCTAGATTTCGTGAGGATCGTCCGTTCGTGACGGTATCGGCCGGCGTTCGCGCCCCACCGTCCAGTTTTCGGACGCCGCGTCGGGCGTATCGGTATCCCCGGGGCTTGTCGGTATCCTCGAGGCGTCTCGACGTCCGTGTCGGCGAGCCGCTCTGCTAGCGCGAACGAGATCGCGCCGGTTGATCCGCTTGCCGGAGCACGGATCACCGGCCCGAAGTCGGTGGTTCGATTCACCGCGGCGGTGGTGACGTGCCGGCTCGGTTCGTCCGTCGCCCTTTGTTCCCTCGCCGCGAGATTCTTCGCCGTAACGTCGATCCCTCCGCCGCGACGCCGATCGTCCGCTTGCGTGGCGACGGGAGCGTCTGGACGTCCGGCAGTCGCGCCGAGAGCGGGACACTCATGGTAGTGGGACACACTGGGTGGAAACGATGAGCTGGGAGGACCAGTGGCCGGGCGAGCCGTACCAGGTCGCCGAGGCCGGTCGCGTCCCCGACGCCTCGCCGTTTCGGGTCGCACTGAAGCGCTCCGCCTGTGCGGCCGCCGCCGAAATCGAGACGCTCAGACAGAGCGCGGGGGAAGTACTCAGTTACGACAGCCGGGCCGACGCCGTCGCGAAGCTGATCCACGCGGTCGACTGTCCCGGCCTGCGATTTCAGGAACCGGCACCGAACGATCCGGCCGACGTCGATGCCTACCTGGTGAAGGTCAGGGAACCACGACCCGACGCGAGGGCCCGCGGCGACCCGTCGACGGGCTGGACGTTCGACGCACGCGCCCAGCAGGTCGGCGCCCTCGCCGAGGCCCTCTTCGACGCCTACCGGTTCGACCCGCCCCCGATCGTCGCCTACGCCGCGCGCGACCTGGAACTCGACCCCGAGGACTTCCGCGTGACGGTCGACGACGACCCGGCCCGCGTCGGCGGACTCGACCCCGAGCTGGAGGGTCAGTGGCACCCCGACGTCGCGTTCGTCGTCCGCGAACGGACGGACCACCCCGGCGAGGGCGGCTCGGTCCTCAGACGCTACGTCGCCGAAGTCAAACACGGTTCGACCAGCTTCGAACGCAACCAGCGAGACGGCATGGAACGTCTGGCCGCCCGCGACGAGAAACTCGACGTCCTCGTGATCCGCGTCGACCTCTCCGGGATCCCCCAGTCCTACGACCTAACGATCCGCTCGCTCGACGAGACGGGACTCGTGGGCTAGGGGTCCCTTTCCGGTCGTATCGATCGTTGGCGGACTGTCCTCGACGCGTGTATCGTTCGTCCTCGGGCCGACGCGGCCGGCCGATAGGTGTCCTCCGGGTTAGCTGTCCTCCAGCAGTCCCAGGTCGTCGACGACGAGGTCTGCGAGCTGTTCTTTCAGGGCCGGATCGACCTCGGCGATCGCCTCGCCGTCGTGGTGGCGGTCGTTGTGGGAGTCGATGGAATCGGCGACGTCGTCGAGGGGGACGCGCGAGGTGGTTTCACACTCCGCACAGACGATCGGCACGGTGGGCTCGTCGTCGCTCATGATACTGATCACTGTGGGGCAGTGACAAAACTGCACTGGTTAGCTGGGGTCCGTGGCGCGTTGGGCGGCCTGGCTTCGAGGGCCTGCGAGTCTCCTGGTCAGGGAGTTCGGCGCCCGGCGTCTCCGTGGCCGAACGGTCCCCGTCGGGTTGCCAGTGCAAGGTCCGAGTATACCCGAGGAACCGTTCATTGTGGGGGTATGTACGAACACGTCCTGATTCCGAGCGACGGGAGCGAGACCTCGCGCCGGGCCATCGAACACGGCGTCGCCCTGGCGAGTGAAACCGGCGGGACGGTCCACGGCCTGTCGGTCATCGAGAGCTCCGGCTCGACCCAGCGCGATCAGCTTCGGTCGGACCCCGAGGCTGAAGCCGAGCAGGCGGTCGAGGCGGTCGGGCAGGCCGCGGCGGACGCCGGCGTCGAGGCCACCACGACGCTCCGGAAGGGCCCGGCCGCCGACGAGATTCGCGATCACATCGCCCAGCACGAGTTCGACCTGATCGTTATGGGCACCGACAATCGGACCGGCCTCGACCGCGTGTTAGACCACAGCGTCGCCGAGGACGTCCTCGAGAACTCGATCGTCCCCGTCCTGACGGTGCCGAATCCGAACCCCGAGTGACGGCAAATCGAGGGAGTGTGCTGGCCGTCAGTCAGTCGTGGACTGACCGTCGGTCGGTCGTGGGCTGGATGGTAGTTGTGTGACTCGTCGCACAGAGACGAATCGGAGTGAATGGACGGGCCCGGGCGGTGGTCCGCTGACCGAGGGGGAGTACCGAACCGCCGAATCGAGGGTGTACCGAATCGCACGGCGCAACGGCGTCCACGCGAGTAGTCACCCCTCCGCGAGCGCGCCGTTGGCCTCACTCCGCAAGCGCGCCGTCGGCGTCAACTGCGATCCCGCCCGAGAGCTCGGTGTTGTGATACGGCATGTCGATGCCCTCGGCGTCGAAGCGCTTCTTGACAGCCTCGACGAACGCGAACTGCGTCGGCTTGTAGCGGTGCTCGGTCGTGTCGATCCAGATCCGGCCGGAGAGGACGACCGCGGAGTCCCCGAGGTCGACGACGGGGGCGGATGGCGCCGGCTCCGAGAGGACGCCGTCGATCCGCTCGCCCTCCTCGACGATGACTTCGCGGGCGTGGTCGATGTCGTCGTCGTAGCCGATGCCGAAGTCGTAGCGAACGCGAACCCGGTCGTTCGCGACGGGGTTGGTGACCGCGTTGTCCGCGAGTTCGCTGTTGGGGACGGTGACCAGCTCGTTGTCGAAGGTCTCGACTTTCGTCACCCGGAGCTGGATGTCCCGGACGACGCCGCTCTCGTCGTCCCACCGGATCCAGTCGCCGATGGTGAACGGCTTGTCCTGCAGGATGAAGATACCCGCGACGAAGTTGGCGATGAGGCTCTGCGTCGCGAAGCCGACGGCCAGCGCGAGCGCCCCGCCGAGGACTGCGAACGAGGAGAGGACGACGCCGAAGCCGGCGACCGTCGCCGCCAGCGCGACCGCCACGACGATGGTCACGACGACCGTCGTCCGCACGGCCGTGTTGACGAGCGCCCGCTCGTACCCGCGCTCCTCGAGTCCCTCCCGGACGAGCCTGACGCCGACCACTTTTCCCAGTCCGTAGATAATCACGAACGCGACGACGAACAGGACGATGGTGAGCGCCGCGTCGACGATCACCGGGACGTAGGCCTCCGGATCGAGCGCGGAATCGGTTTGGAGCGAAAGAAGCATCTCTTCCGAGTATCCGTCCTTCTGATAGTTAGGCGTTTGGCTCCCGTAGGCGGTCCACGGACCGTTCGCGGGGTTTAACGGGTTCGTCCGGTGGCCGTCAGCGGGCTTCCGTCGGCGTCGGGGCGTCCGGGGACGACGTACTCGCCGCCGTCTCGACGACCGTCCGATCGGGCAGCGTCGGGTCGGGTTTCCGCCCGAGGGTGAGCAGGCGCTCGGTGAGCGTGAGCTCCTCGGGGGCGGGATTGGGCTTCTCGATGGCCCGGTACTCGACGGCGATACCCTCCGGTTCGGGCGCGATGCGGACAGCACAGAGCTGGTAGGACGGGTAGAAGACCGGCGGGAGGAGGCCGGTGACGCCGTCGCGGCGGTGCAGTCGCTTCAGCCAGGTGCCGGTGTTGACCAGCAGGCCGCCGTCGACCGCCGTGACGCCCGGGCGGTGGGTGTGGCCGTAACAGAAGATGGCCGTCTCGGGGCGCTCCTCGAAGATTTCGCGGGCGGCCGTCTCGTAGGGGGCCTCGGCGTCGACGGTGAGCTCCGTCTCGAAGACGCCGAAGCGGTCGATCGTCCGG
Organism: Halovivax sp.; assembly: GCA_007135505.1. Next base: position 828 of record SLIS01000001.1, on the reverse strand, counting down.
TTGATGTCGTGTTTGATCAGGTACAGCGGGACGCCCACGAGGAGCAGGAGGCCGGCGATCATCACGTTCGTCGCGATGAAGACGTACGCGGCGGTGCCGGCGAGGCCGAACTGGCCGAGGAAGGCCTGGACGCCGTCGATCGGCATCGAGTAGATGCCGGCCAGGTCGAGGCCGACGAGGATCGCGATGAGGGCGCTGATGTTGAACAGCAGGAGGAACGGGACCAGTGCGTACCGCAGAAGCGGGTTCATCTCGCGGTAGACGTACTTCGAGAGGACCCAGATCGGCATCCACTCGGTCGGCGTCACCGCCTGGACGTCCTTCAGCCAGTTGAACCGGCCGCGATCGGAGAGCTGGCCGGCCCGGCTGGTGACGTGCGTGTTGTAGTAGAACCCAAGCGGCGAGGCGTGCGGGTTCCCCCAGTCATCGATCCGGTTGTTGGGGTCGCGTTGGTGACCGTGCTCGAAGTGGATCGCCCGGTCGCCGACGGGCCGGCTGATGGACTGCTCCTGGACGAGATCGACGTTGTACTCGGCGAAGCGCTCGACGTACTCGTCGTAGGCCGCCAGCTCGTGGTCGTGATTGCCCGGCACCATCGTGATCGGGATGCGCTCGCCGGTCGCGCGCAGCTGGGCGAACAGGTCGGGGTAGGTCTCCTCAAGGGCGTCGAACTTCTCGATCCCCTCGATCCCGGTGAACTCCCAGAGCCCGAACGCGTCGCCGTTGATGATCAACTCGGCGTCCTCCTCGACCGTCTCGAGGTCCGCGAGGAACGCGAGCAACTCGTCGATGAACGGGACCTCCTCGAGCTGCTCGTCACCGCCGATG
>SLIS01000371.1 GCA_007135505.1 Halovivax sp. | reverse complement strand
GAGGCGGCGACGCAGGCGTACGAGGCGAGCGGGTACGGCCCGGCGGACGTCGACGTCGCCGAGGTCCACGACTGCTTCGCTATCGCGGAACTCGTCGCCTACGAGGATCTCGGGTTCGCCGAGCGTGGCGAGGGAGCGAGGCTCGTCGAGTCGGGCGAAACAGAACTTGATGGCGCCCGACCGGTGAACCCGAGTGGCGGTCTCAAGTCGAAGGGCCACCCGATCGGGGCGACTGGCGTTGGGCAGGTGGTCGAACTCTACGACCAGCTGGTCGGTGACGCCGGCGACAGACAGGTCGCGGACGCGAACGTCGGACTCGCTCACAACGTCGGCGGCAGCGGTGGCGCGGCAGTCGTTCACGTCATCGAGAACGAGACGGAGGTCGAGGCATGACCGCTAACGAGGACGCGATCGACGCCGACGGAGCGTCGCCGACCGACAAGGGTCTCGGGCTCGCCGGCGTGGGGGCGTACGTGCCACGCGACCGCCTTCCGGCAGCCGCGATCGAGGACGCCTGGCAGTCGAGTGGTCCGTCGGGAATCGAGCGCACGGCCGTCCCAGCTGGCGACGAGGACGTACTCACGATGGCTTACGAGGCGGCCGTCCTGGCACTTGAAGCAGCCTCGTGTGCGGCCGATTCGATCGAGGCACTCTCACTCGCCACGACGACGCCACCGCACGACGAGGAGTCGGGGGCCGCCCGGCTCGCCGGCTTTCTGGGCATCGACGGCGAGACGGCACAGTTCGGCGCCAGCACGGCAGCTGGGACGAACGCACTCCGTTCCGGACTCGAGAAGCGATCCGGTCCCGTCCTAGTCGTCGCCAGCGACGCACCACAGGGCGAGCCGAACGGGGACGTCGGCATCAATACCGGTGCCGGCGCCGCCGCCATCGTCCTCGAACCCGGCGGTACAGGAACCGTCACGGAGACGGCTTCGTCGGTCGTCAGCTACCCCGGGACGCGCTTCCGACCGCGCGGGGAGGGACGCACCCGGGGCCTCGACAACACCGCGTACGATCGGTCGGCGTACCTGGAGACGATCGGTGCCGTCGTCGATCGCCTCTCGACGGAGCTCGAGACGCTCGACGCGGCGGCGATCCAGGCGCCGGACGGCTCGCTCCCCTACCGACTCGCTCGACACCACGATCTCTCGGCCGAGCAGATTCGGGCGGGAACGGTCGTCCACGACGTCGGGGATGCCGGCGCGGCGAGTTCCTTGCTCGGCCTGGCGGCAGCGCTGACGGCGGGCCACGAGTCCGTCCTCCTGATCGGCTACGGCAGCGGCTCAGAGGCGAGTGGGGCGGTGCTCGAGTGCGGTGCGGTCCCCGTTCGGGCACGACTCGACGGGATAGAGACGATAACGTACAGCGACGCACTCCGCCAGCGAGGCGTCCTGACCCCCGGTGAACCCCACGGCGGCGGTGCCTACGTGAGCCTCCCGACCTGGCGTCGATCGATGCCCCAGCGCCACCGCCTCGTCGTCGGTCGGTGTCGGTCCTGTGGCGCACTCGATCTGCGACCGGACGGTGCCTGTCGCTCCTGTCACGAACTGACCGAGTACGACCGTGTTGGGCTTCCGGGAACCGGAACTGTCGCGGCATCGACTGTCATCCAGTCCGGCGGCGCGCCACCCGAATTCACGGAACAACAGGCTCGAAGCGGCTCGTTCGTGAGTGCGATCGTGGCACTCGATGGGCTGGACCGAACGCCTGGGAAACCCGACGAGAGTGATACCGATCCGGACGAGACGGAACGCGGTGCGGATTCACTCAGCGTTCCGATGCAAGTCCTCGCGGCAGACGAGGCGTCCATCGAGGTCGGCGACCGGGTCGAGACGACGATCCGACGGATATACACCCAGGAGGCCGTCCCGCGCTACGGCCGAAAAGCGATCCTCGAGCGAGACCGTCGATAGCTTCCGTTTCGGGCAGTTCGATGGCTCCGACACGACGACAGGTGTCCGAAATTCGACGGCAACTAGACGGCGCTCGGCGACGGAGGCGTAATCAGACGGCTGGTTTCCGTTCGACCGCGATTTCGGCCCAGTTTCGGGGGTGATGGACCCTCCACCTCGCGGTTCGGTTATCGCACTGGGGTGGCGAGCACGGCGTCGAGGTCGACCGTCTCGTCGAGAAGGCGGTAGCCGTCGTCGATTCGCTCGACCGCGTCGTTGTCGACGAGGTGCTCGAGATGCGAGTACGCCTCGCCCGGACCGTGGAGGATGTGGATGGCCTCGAGGGAGCCGAACACTTCCTCGCTCTCCTCCCACGCGCTCAGCGCGGATTCGGTGTCGAGGACGTCGATGACGTTCTCGGTACGCTCGTGATGGTGGGCGATAATGGTCTCGGCTCGGCCGGCCGGGTCCTCGATGACCTCACGGTGGCCTGGCCAGGCCCGGTCGTACTCCCGCTCGACGATTTCCCTGAGCGTTTCGAGGTAGTGGGCGAGTGCGTGCTCGAGCCGGAGGTCCGCGCCGCCGACGTTCGGCGTGTAGACCGGCAAGACGACGTCGCCCACGAAGCACTCGAGCGATCCGTCGTGTGTGAACTCGAACGTACAGTGACCGGCCGTGTGACCCGGCGCGTGCCGGGCGTGGAGAGACACGTCACCCAGTTCGAGTTCGTCGCCGTCGCCGAGTTCGACGACACGTTCCGGTGGCTCGACGGGCGGCACCTGGTCGAAAAAGGCCCGCAGTTCCGCTCGCTTGTCCGGGGGCATGTGCCACTCTTCGAAGCGACGTTCCTGCAGCTGCTCGTAGGCGTCGAGGGCATCGTCGTGGCGGCGGACCAGTGGGGCGTCTGTCCTGTGAACGTAGACGGTCGCCCCGCTCTCGGCCGAGAGCGGACCAGCCAGGCCGGTGTGGTCGACGTGGTGGTGCGTGAGAACGATGTGATCCAGGTCCGTGATCGATCGGTCGTGTTCCGCGAGTCCGTCCCGGAGCTGCTGGTGTATGTCCGGACGGTGAATTCCGGTGTCGATCAGGGCCGTGGCTCCCGCCGATTCGAGGAGGTACGCGTTGTTCTTCCCCTCGAATTCGTGGTTACCGAGCCTGATCGGGTTCAGTTGCACGAGTAGACCCTCGCAGTGGTTGTACGTAGCGTTGTTGGATTCGGCGAGGACGATCGGATCGCCCGCCACCTCGATCGTGTGGCCGGGAGAGCCGGCCTCGCCGACGGACTCAGTGACCCGTTTCGGGTTCGACGCGGTCGGTGAACCGCTCGCGAACCGTCTCGATCTTCGGGGTCGCGTGGTGCTGACAGTAGGCGTCAGTGGGGTTCTTCTCGAAGTAGTTCTGGTGGTACTCCTCGGCCTCGTAGAACGTCTCCAGGGGCTCGATTTCGGTGACTATCTCGTCGTCGTAGACGCCCTCGGCGGCTAACTCTTCGAAGTACGCTCGAGCGAGCTCGGCCTGTCTGTCGTCGTGAGTGAGAACGATCGAGCGGTACTGGGAGCCGACGTCCGGTCCCTGTCGATTCAGTTGCGTCGGATCGTGGATCGTCACGAACACCTCGAGCAGGTCGACGTACTCGACGACCGACGGATCGTACGTGAGCTGTACGACCTCCGCGTGGCCGGTCTCGCCGGTGCATACCGCCTCGTAGGTCGGGTCCTCGGCGTGACCGCCGGCGTATCCCGAGGTGACCGATTCGACGCCCGCGACCTGCTCGAACGCCGCTTCAATGCACCAGAAACAGCCGCCACCGAACGTTGCATGTTCCATGGGTGGTCTACGTCGTCACCGGACAAAGGAGTGACGGGGCCGGCGAACGGCCGACGGCATCGGCGAACGACCGACCGGAGCGGCGAACGACCGACTGGCCCGGCGAGTGATCGACTAAAGCGACGAACTGCTGACGGAACCGGCAAACCCGCCTCGACGGTTGCGGCCTGGTTCCAGCCCTCGAAACCGTCGTCCTTTTTGCACGACCGGTCGAGTAGCGACGTATGGATCCCGAAGCGGTCGAACGCCTGATCGAGAACGGTATCGAGGACGCCGACGCGACGGTTCGTCGGGCCCGCGGGAAACACGACGACGATCACCTGGCTGCGACCGTCGTCTCCCCGGCATTCGGTGACCTGACGCTCGTCGATCAGCACCAACTCGTCTACGACGCGCTCGGCGATCACATGACGACCGACATCCACGCACTAGAGCTCTCGACGTATACGCCCGAGGAATACGACGAGTGAGTTCGGCCTCGGCTACGTCATCGGGTTCTGTCCGATCACTCGCGCTCCGTCACTATCGATCGCTCTCGATTGGTATTGCGGGTCCCACCGGCCGACTCTCGTCCCGAACCGGCCCGCGAATGCACCTATAGACTCCACCTTCGTTTCGGTTATCGGCCGGGTGGCCCGTGAATAAATGCTACACTTTTATCGTACACGCATAGACTATCTTCGACCATGGAATCGCTGCACGCCCGGACCCGGATTCTGTGGATCGTCTCCGGACTCGTCTGGGGTATCGTCGTCGCGCTCGTCCTCGCTGGTGTCGATCGCTGGGTCCGTGACGTGTCTCCGACGATCCTGGGCGTGGCGTTCGTCCTCGTCTCGCTCGTCGGCGCGATCTACGGGGCACGCCGCTATCGAGTGTGGCAGTTCGAACTGCAGGACGACTCGCTGTACCTGGAGCGGGGTGTCATCACGTTCGTCGAGACGGCCGTCCCGTTCGTTCGCGTCCAGCACGTCGACACGCAGTTCGGCCCGCTCGAACGCGCCCTCGGGCTCTCGTCGGTCGTCGTCTACACCGCCGGCTCCCGGAACGCGGACGTCCGCGTTCCCGGTCTCAGGCCGGAACGAGCCCGGAAGCTACAGGATACGCTCCGTGAACTCGCCGTCGAGAGTGCGACGGAAGACGCCGTATGAATCGACTCCATCCACTGAGCGCCGCGTTTCTCGCGCTCAATCGGGGGGTCGCGGGAATGTTCGTCCTGTTCTTCCTGGTGACGTTCGCCGGCAGTGTGATCACGTTGCCCCACGCCGGACTTCCCGTCGTCGCCGGGGCGATCGGGTTCTTCGTGGGTGCAGCCTACGGTGTGGCGTACTACTACCGCTTTGGCTACGAACTGGAGAACGACACGTTCGACATCGCTTCGGGTGTCGTCGCCCGTCGCTCCCGGGAGATCCCGTATCGTCGCGTCCAGAACGTCGACATTCGACAGGGCGTCCTCTTCCAGTTGCTCGGGTTCGCGACGGTCACCATCGAGACGGCCGGGGGTGGTGGTTCCGAGGGATCGTTGCACTTCGTCGGTGAGGACGAAGCCGCCAGACTCCAGGGGGAAATCAGGGCCAGAACGGCGGCCTGGAGCGACCGGCGCGACGACGGTCCACGGGCCGACCGGCAGGCCGGCGTTTTCGGTGATGAACCGCACGGTGACGCCCCGCCGGAGACGGAGTCGCCAGCGGGGCGACCCACCGAACAGCCGCGAGAGCCCGAGCCGTCCCGATCCGATGCAGCCGTCGAACCGGACGCGGAGGGGCTCGAAGCGAACCGCGACGTCGCCGTCCCGGACGCGGATGACGCGGTCGAATCCGACCGCCCACCGGAAGCCGATCGGCCCGAACGAGCGGAACGGGGTCCAGAGACGCGAGTCGACCGGGACGTACTCGGGCCTGACTTTCGGACCAGAAAGCTGTTCGAACTCGGGTCGCGGGAACTGCTGCTGTACTCGTTCGCGTCGTTTCGTCCGGCCGCACTCGCTGCAGCCGGATTCCTCCTCCTGTTCGGGAGCGAGTTCGCGATCCAGTACCTGCTAACTGCTGCGCAACCGCTCGGTGGTCCGGAAACGGTCGGGGCCGGGACGACACGAAGCTACCTCGTCCTGAGTGCTGTTTCGATGGTCCACGCCGTCGTGATCACGTACCTACTGAGCGTGCTGTACTCGTTCGTCTCGTACTACGGCTTCCGGCTGGGCAAGGCGGGTGACGATCTCGTCTACGAACGCGGTCTCTTGCAGCGCTACAGCGGGAGCATCCCGCTGGAGAAGGTCCAGTCGGTCACGATTACGGACAACCCCATTCAGCGACGCATCGCCCACGCCGGTCTCTGGGTCGAGACAGCCGGATACGGGCCCGATAGCAACGGCGGCAGCCAGTCCGCCGTCCCGCTCGCACGGGTCCCGCGAGTACACGAGTTCGCCGAGCGACTCACCGCCATCGAACCGCCGATGTTCGAACGGCCGACGACGGTAGCCCGCCGACGCTACCTCGCCCGATATACGATTCTCGTGACAGTCCTGCTCGCCCTCGCGTTAGGGGTCACTCGCGTGACGGTACTCTCGTCGTGGTGGCTCGTCGGTGGGCTCTACCTGCTGGTTCCTCCCGCGGCCCACCTCAAGTGGAAACACCTCGGGTACTACGTCGGTGCGGAGCACCTGGTGATTCGTCAGGGGTTCTGGCGGCGACGCACGACCGTGATTCCGTACTATCGAGTGCAGACCGTCTCGACCCGACGGTCCATCTTCCAGCGCCGTCTCGGGCTCGCCTCGCTCGTCGTCGACACCGCGAGTTCGCGGACGTTCTTCTGGTCGTCGCCGACGATCCACGACGTCGACCTCTCGGTCGCCCGGTCCGCCCAGTCGACGACTCGAGAGCGTCTCCAGGAGGCACTCGTCGCGAGAGCGAGCGACGATTCCATCCCGGGCGACCGACTGTGAGCCGGTATCCACCGGAAACGGAGCGGAGCGGTCCGAATGGCTTCCGGTGGGTTTTACCTCGCGCGGAGGGAATCGGCGCGTATGGCAGAAGACACCAGGATCGAGGCGGATAGTCTCGGCGAGATGCAGGTGCCTGCGGACGCGTACTGGGGCGCCCAGACCCAGCGCGCGGTCGAGAACTTCCCGATATCGGGGATCACGTTCGGACGCCGCTTCGTCCGCGCGCTCGGTGTTGTCAAAAAGGCGGCTGCCCAGGCCAACCGAGACCTCGGGTTGCTCGAAGACGACGTCGCCGCGGTCATCGTCGAGGCCGCAGACGAGGTCATCGCCGGCGAGCACGACGATCAGTTCCCGGTCGACGTCTTCCAGACCGGATCCGGAACGTCCTCGAACATGAACGCGAACGAAGTCATCGCGAATCGGGCGGCCGAGTTGCTGGGTGCGGAGATCGGCGACCGGGTCGTCCATCCCAACGATCACGTCAACTTCGGGCAGTCCTCGAACGATGTGATCCCCACGGCGATGCACGTCGCGAGTCTCGAAGCCGTCGAGAAGGACGTCACTCCGGCCCTGGAGACGCTCCGCAAGTCACTCGAGGCCAAAGCGGACGAGTTCGCGGACGTCGTCAAGACCGGACGAACTCATCTGCAGGACGCGACGCCCGTTACACTCGGCCAGGAGTTCGGAGGCTATCGAACGCAGGTGGCGAAGGGTCTGGTCCGTGTCGACAAGACGCGCGAACACCTCGGGGAGCTCGCACTGGGTGGGACGGCGACCGGGACGGGATTGAACACGCACCCCGAGTTCCCCGCCCGCGCGGCCGAGTACATCACCAAGGAGACGGGCGTCCAGTTCCGGGAGGCGGACGATCACTTCGAGGCCCAGGCGGCCCACGACGCGATGGGGGAGGCCCACGGCGCGTTGCGGACCGTCGCCGGCTCGCTCAACAAGATCGCGAACGACCTGCGATTGCTCGCTTCCGGTCCGCGAAACGGGCTGGGCGAACTCGAACAACCGGAGAACCAGCCCGGCTCCTCGATCATGCCGGGCAAGATCAACCCCGTCGTCGCCGAAGCCGTCAACCAGGTCCACAAGCAGGTCGTCGGCAACGACGCGGCCGTCGCCGCCGGCGCCGCCGAGGGCCAGCTCGATCTCAACCTCTACAAGCCCGTTCTCGCACACAACTTCCTCCAGTCGGCGGAACTGATCGCGAACGCGAGTCAGGTCTTCGCCGAGCGGTTCGTCGATCCACTCGAGGCCAACCGCGAGCACTGTGAATCGCAGGTCGCCCAGTCGATGGCCCTCGCCACCTCGCTCAACGTCCACATCGGCTACGACAAGGCCAGCGAGGTCGCGAAGACGGCGCTGAAGGAGGACAAGACCGTCCGGGAGGTCGTCCTCGAGAAGGGCTACCTCGACGAGGACGAGGCCGACGACGTTCTCGATCCGGCGAAGATGACCGAACGCGGCATCCTCGGCGGCGAGTAAACGAGCGCCACGACGCCGAACCGTCGGCGGCGACTGAACGGTTTTTTACCGACGCGTCCCCCACGTCCCGGCAATGAACGCAGACGACTACGAGGAACTCGGTCTCGTCGCCGGTCTCGAGATCCACCAGCAACTCGACACCGCGACGAAGCTGTTCTGCCGGTGTCCGACCAGAATCCGCGAACCCGAACACTCGAATCGACGCTTCACCAGGTACCTCCACCCGACGCGGAGTGAACTCGGCGAACTCGACGAGGCGGCCCTCGAGGAGAGCCGAGTCGACCGTGAGTTCGAGTACCTCGCGTACGATTCGACCTGCCTGGTAGAGGAGGACGAGGAACCGCCGAGTGAACTGGACGCGGAGGCGCTCGAGACGGTTCTCGAGATCGCACAGCTCCTCGAGATGAACCCGGTGGACCAGGCTCACGTCATGCGAAAGCTCGTCGTAGACGGCTCGAACACGTCCGGATTCCAGCGCTCGGCGCTGATTGCGACGGACGGCGAAATCGAGACCGAGGCCGGCCCGGTCGGCGTCGAGGACCTGATGCTCGAAGAGGAGAGCGCCCAGCGCGTCGCGGAGACCGAAGACGGTGTGCGTTTCAGCCTCGACCGACTGGGTATTCCGCTGGTCG
>SLIS01000334.1 GCA_007135505.1 Halovivax sp. | reverse complement strand
ACTCCTCGTAGAACTCCCAGGGGGTCTGGGATCGGCGCGCTATTGAGGGACCGGCGACGGCGAGTCGTGCAGCCGCGTAGGCCAGTCGAACCGACCGATCGGTCTCGCCTGCCCAGAGTCGTTCCCGCGAGAGCGAGAGGAGCAGCCGGATCCCCTCTCTGATCGAGGGCTCGTCACCTTCGCCAGAGCCCGCTCCGTCGTCGCGTCCCCCCCGAGAGAATCGCTGACGGATAACTGCGAACGCGAGGCCCAGTCCGATGAGCGTCGCGAACAGACCAAGACCGAGGACGTCGAGCGGCGCTGGAACGTCGTAGGCTCCGGTGATTTCGCGGACCGGACCGGCGCCCTCGTCACCCAGTTCGACCGTGATCGACTCTTCGATGTCCTCGATGTTGCTCTCCGGGTTCTCGTACGTGACCGTTATCGTGAGGGACGTCTCGCCGTCAGGCACTGTGAGTGTTCGCTCGAACGCGCCGTCACCGTCCGTCTCTACGCCTCTCGTCTCGTTATCGACGGTGATTTCGATCGGCTGACCCTCCAGGGAGTTTCCGTCAGCCGTCGAGAGCTCCCCGCTTAACGTCGCTCTGTTTTCGCCGATCGGTACGACCTCCAGTTCGAGCGCGCTCGGGGTCGTCTCGATCTCGACTGGGACGTCCGCCTCGTCGTTCGAGAGCGCTTGCTCATCGAGGCCGGTCACAACGCGAACGTCGGCCTCTTCGGGCGGTACGTCCGCCGGGAGAGTGGTGTTCGAGGAGAACGATCCCTCCTCGTCGGTTACCGTCTCGTTGTGTACTTCGCCTTCGATCACGAGCTCGACCGGGACCGAATCGATGCCTTCGCCATCGACGTTGACAGACCCGTTGGCGAGGAGCTCCTCTCCGTAGGCGACGTGCTCCGTGTGCTCGGTCACCTCGATGGTCGGGTCGGTCTGTTCGATCTCGATCGGAATCATCGTCTCGGAGCCGGCGTATTCCGAACCCCGTTCGGGGACGACCTCGACTTCGAGTTCGGTCGCGTTGAGCGAGACGAGCGTCGGTCTGTAGGTAGCCGTGAACGAACCGTCCGCGTCGGTCGTCGTATCGACCGTTCGTTCTCCGATGACGAGCGTAACCGGTTCGTTCGCGACCACCTCGCCGTCGGCGGTCGTTACCGTCCCCGAAAGCTCCAGCGGATTGTCGAACGACGCCGTCTCGGTGTCGGTCTCGACACTCAGATTCGTTTCGATGAACTCGACGTCCTCGATCGACGCGTGCCGTTCGGAGACCCCCTCACGAACGTTCGCTACCGCCTCCCGTTCGGCGGTCGTATCGCGATCGGTTTCGTCCTCGCTTCGTTCATAGGCCTCTTCGACCCGCTCGCTCCCCTCTTCGATCGAGCCCGCCAGTTCGTCCAAGTCCCGTGCGAGTTCACGAGCGCGCTCCGCATCACCGTCGTCGCGAGCCTGCTGATACTCTTCGTACGTCCGGTCGTACTCCTCGACGTCCTCCACCAGCTCGCGTAGGGTGTCTCGGGCCTCCTCGAACTCTTCGGCCGAACGGCTCTCGTCGTCATCCCTGTCCTCGACTGTGGCGTATCGGCCCAGGATTTCGTCGTACTCGTCTCCGACAACCGTCCAAGCAGCGTCGTATTCACGCTGGTCGAGCAACACCGAACTCTCGCCCAGCCGTTCGTCCAGTTCTCCTCTGAGCCAGTCCGTCAGTTGGCTCTCTTCGGCCTCCCCATCGGCCTCGTTCGGGTGTTCGTGAGGGGTCGTCTCGTTGACCTCGTCGGCTACGCTCGGCGCTCCAACCAATCCAACGAGACAGACGGCGGCGATCACGACTCCAACGAGGAGGACGGTGCGGGAAACCACGGTATCGGTACGTCGAGGTGGATAAAACCTCTTGCGATCCAGAAGGTTCAATTACTCGACCGGGATTTACAGTGTATGCGAGTTACCCGACGATACTGGGAGCTGATCGCGCTTGTAGCTCTCCTCGCGGTCGCTGCGGTGGTCCTCGCCCAACCGGTCCTCCTCTTCGGTGTCGCGCTCGTCGGTGGCTGGATCGTCACCCTCCAGATGCACTTTCTGTTCGATCTCCGGTCGGTGACAACAGGCCTCGTGGTCGAACAGACGAAGGATCGCAAGCGCGTACTCTCGGGCGAGTCGACGGAACTCACCCTTCGAGGGGCGCTCGTCCGACCGTCGTCGCTCGAGGTACAGATCCGAGGTGGCCTTCCGCCGGTGGCGAGCCCTTCGGAGCCACCGGTCGTGACGATCGAACCGGGACGAGTCGAGGCGAGCGACGAATTCGACGTCGAGTGGGACGTCGCGGGAACGTATACGCTCAAACCGGCGAGGGTACGAGCGGTCGATGCGTTCGGACTCTTTTCCACCGAGATCGACCGCGGAACGACCACGACGGTGACCGTCGAACCGAGTGGCCCCCGGTCACTCGGCCTGGAAAACCTACAGGAGGCGATCAGACGCGTCTTCGGGGAACACCAGGCACACCCGCTCAACACAGGACTCGAACCGGAAGACGTTCGCCGGTACGTCCCCGGCGATCCGTTGCGAAAGATCGACTGGAAGGCGACCGCGAGACTCGAGTTGACGCACGTCCGAACGTTCGGCTCACAGATCGACCGAACGGCAGTTCTGGTGATCGATAACCGGACACAGATGGCCCAGGGCACGGAGGGTGAGACGAAACTCGACTACGCGCGACACCTCGCTCTGGTACTCGTCGAGGGTGCGCGAGCCAGACACGACCCGATCGGTTTCTACGCCATCGACGAAACGAGCATCACCCAGCGTCACGCCCCGACGGCGACCAATCGAGGGTATGCCGAGATCAGAGCCGGCCTCTGGAACCTCGGGGTGACGCAAGCGGACCGAGAGAGGAGTCGAGTCCGCGGGAGCCGGGAACGCCGACGCCGGTCGATCGCACATCTCAGGGACGAGGACTCCGCGTTCGCGAGGACCTTCACGACGCTCGCCTCGAGTCGGGAGTCGGAGCCGCGACGACACACGGAGAAACCGCTGCTATCGGCGGTCACCGACGAAGTGAACGACATAAAAGGTTCGACCCAGATCGTGCTGATGACCGACGACTCGGACCCGGATGGGCTCCTCGAAGCGGTGGTCACCGCGAGGAGGGGTGATAATCGTGTGCTCGTGGTACTCATGCCGACGGTCCTGTTCGATCCGTCGGCGTCTGTCGATCTCGAGGACGCTTACGAGCAATACGAACGGTTCGAGGCGTTCCGACGGTCGCTGGACGAACTGGACAGGGTCGAGGCACTCGAACTCGCACCGGAGGAGCGGATCTCACGAGTTATGGTCGCCGGTCGGCATCAGAAACGGAGGGTCAGATCGTGACGGGAACGGACGTCCGCGGAACTCCTCAGCAGTCGGTGATCGGCGCGATCGGGCTTCTCGTTACGATCGCCGTGTTATCGGTCGTCGCAGGTATCGAAGCCGGTCTCGTCTCGACGCTGCTCGTCGTGCTCTGGTTCGTCATGCCCGCTGTCTACGTCGTCGGTTTCGGACACATCGTGCTCGCGGCCGTTCTCACCGATCCCAGCGCACTCGATGTGTTTGCAGTCGAACTCGGGTTACTGCTTCTGCTTGCGGATGCATCGCTCCCCCATCCCGATTCGTGGTCCGTCTTTTCGATGTCGGTGCTCGCCGCGAGCGGATTCGTCCTCCTCGCGGCTGTACTACTGATCGCCGACGGCCGACTCTGGCTCTCGGCGGGCGTACTCTTCGGGACGTTCTTGGTGGTATCGTTCGGGATCACCTGGTACGGATCGTTCGAAGCGAAGGGAGTCGAGCATGGCTGAGGACGCCGACACGAGTGCGTCCCTCCTCGCTCAGGTCGAGCTGCTTAAAGCCGAAAACGACCGACTCCGCGAGCGTCTGCACCGTTCAGAGCGACGGAAACACACCCGTGCGACTGCTGCGCTCGCGATAGCGGGTGTCAGTGGGCTGGTTGGCTCGGTCTTCTTCCCGTTCGCCGGTGAACTCCTGATCGCCCTCGGCGCGACCGGGGTGTTCGGTGCGATCCTCGTCGTCTATCTCACGCCCGAGCGGTTCGTCTCTTCCTCGGTGAGCGAAGGGCTCTATCGGTCGATCGAATCGGATCGCCGATCGATACTCGCACAGCTAGACGTTCGAGGGATGCCGATCTACCTCCCCGTCGAGACGGCGACCGGGGCCGAAGTCCGACTGTTCGTGCCCCAACACGTTGAGTACGCGATCCCGGACGAGGAGTACCTCGACACCGCGTTCGTCACCACGCCGAACGAACTCTCGAGAGGTGTCACGTTCGATCCGACCGGAACCACACTGCTCGAGGAGCTGCGCCGATCGGTCCCCGGCGGATTGACGAGCGATCCGGAGGGGCTGGTGAGACAGCTCGGTGACGGACTCGTCGAGACGTTCGAGCTGGTCGACGCCGCCGAGACCGATGCGGACGACCACCGACTTTCGATCGTCGTCGCCGGGAGCGCACACGGGGCGGTCGACCGCCTCGACCACCCGGTCGCATCGCTCGTCGGTACGACGGTCGCCGACACCCTGAACAGACCGGTCACCATCGAGGTCGAATCGAGAGAGCGCGACGAGTATCTGATCACCGCACGATGGGAGTAGCGCGATCGAAAACGTCATCACTAGCGAGGGCGGATCGGACTCGGCGGTTCGAACCGTCCCGAGTCAAGGGTCGGCCGGTCCCGATCCGCCGTCACTCGTCGCGACGGCCTCCCGAGAGGGGTCGCCTCCTGGAGCGTCGACGGTCGAGAGGAGGTCGTCGACCACGTCGTCGCTGGTGACGTCGCTGAAGCCGGCCTCCGGAGTGAGCACCAGCCGGTGGTTGAGGACCTTGTGTGCCATCGACTTTACGTCCTCGGGGGTGACGTACTCCCGACCGTCGATCGCCGCTCGTCCCTTCGAAGCGTGGAGAAACGCGAGCCCGGCGCGTGGAGAGCCTCCGTACTGTACGTCGGGGTGTTCGCGGCTCTCACGAATGATCGTGAGAATATATCGTTCGACCTCCTCTTCGACGTGAACACCGACGACCGCCTGCTTCGCCTCGAGTAGCTCCGACGACGAGACGACCTGATCGATGCGATCGACGTCCAGATCGGGATCGGTGCCGAATCGCTGGAGCACCCTGAGTTCCTCCTCCTCGCCGGGGACGTCGACTCTGAGCTTGAGCTGGAAGCGATCGAGCTGAGCTTCCGGGAGTTCGAACGTTCCTTCCATCTCGATCGGGTTCTGTGTCGCGACGACCATGAACGGCGTCGGCAGCGCCAGCGTATCCCCCTCGATCGTGACCTGACGTTCCTGCATCGCCTCGAGAAGTGCGCTCTGGGTCTTCGGGGTCGCCCGGTTGATCTCGTCGGCGATGACGACGTTCGCGAAGATCGGCCCCCGCTGCAGTCTGAACTCACCGGTCGCCTGGTGATAGACGTGTGTTCCCGTGACGTCCGCCGGAAGGAGATCGGGCGTCATCTGGACGCGTGATTCGGAAAGCCCGCTCGCACGTGCGAACAGTGTGGCCGCCGTCGTCTTTGCCACACCCGGGACGCCTTCTAGGAGGACGTGACCGCCCGTCAGCAGGGATATCGTGAGATCCGATACGAGATCGGAATTGCCGATCAGTACCCGTTCGATCTCCGCTTGGAGGGTCGTGTAGATCTCGGCCGGATCACTCATCTGGGTTCTTTTCCTCCCGGTTCGATATAACGGCTGTGGCGAGACGCCGGCGTCGATCCGCCTCCCACTCCGGATACCGCTCGGAGAGGATCGACCGAAGTTCCGCCTCAGTGACCTCCTCCCGGGGGGACCCGCCGAACGTCGGTTTCAAACGAGCGATACGGGGACGATACCGCCTGAACACCGACTGCCAGTGACGGAACCGGATCCCGAGGATCAACACGGCGCCGATTGCGACCTGAGTCAACGGCGACTCGCGCACGGAGTGGATCTCTGCAGCGAGCGGCGGAATCCCCCCGGAGTGTGAAGCATCGAAGATCACGCGGTCGTGGCTCTGGAGGAGTGCGGTCACGAACGCCTGGTTCCCCTCGTACTCGAGCATCGCGTTGATGAACACGCTGGGGTCGCTCACGACCACTACTTGACCGTCGCCGACCCCCTCTACGGTGACGACCGGAAACGGCCCGATCTCATCGCCCTCGGAGAGCTCGTCGGTTCCGGTCCGATCCAGATACGAGTACTCCGAGCTGCTGACGAGGGTGGTCGCTTCGCCGGAATCCACCGTCGTTCCGTGGTTCAACGTGAGTTCCTCGACGCCGGTCAGGTACGGGTGGGAGCTGACTTCGGTCGCGATGACCAATGCCGGTGATCCGTGATAGTAGCGAACATCGCGGAGAGGATCACCGTCTACCTGGCTCGTCGCACCGATCTCTTCGAGCAGCGGATTGGCATGGTCTCCGGACGAATCGGCGACGAGTACCGTCCCACCGTCCTCGACGAACGACGCGAGGCGCTCTGCGTCCTCTCCCTCGTATGCCCTCTCGGGTGCGAGGACGAACGCGAGTGTCCCCTCGGCCGGCTCGGAGTCGTACCGTTCGGTGTTCTCGAGGACGACCGAATCGGCTTCGGCCGACTCAGCCTGTCCCCGGAGTTCCGTGGTCCCCTCCCAGCTCGGGGTGAAGACACCGAACGCACCGACCGAGATCGTCGCTGCAACGATCAGTGTCAGTCCGACGCTCGCCGCGACGGCGATCGCGAACAGTTCGGGATACGAGCGCTCGGTGGGGAGCCACTCCATCTCAGAGCACCCCCGGTTGCGTCTCGAGCAGCCGCCAGCCGATGAGGACGCCGAAGACCACGAGCCCACAGAGCGTGATCCACCGAAGCCGACGTCGCCATCGCGGGGTGACGTTCACCGGAGCGGTGAGCTGGTTGACGATCAGGAATCCGATAAACGAGAGGACGAAAAAGGCCTCGAGAGAGAACGCATCGATCAGAGTGAGCAGGACGGCGACTCCGAGCATCCAGCAGATCTGTCCGTTGATAAATCGTCGACGTCGTCTCGTGTACATCTATCGTTGGTCCTCCCCGGGCGTAGCCGGTCTCACGATCGATCGCGCCGTCCGTCGGAGGTAGCCGTACAGACGTGCGAGTCGACTGTTGGCGAGCGCCTGCCTGGTGGTCCTCGCCCGATGCGCATTGTGTTGTCGATCCGACTCCGAGAGCAAACAGCAGCCGAGGAAGAACCCCAGTGCCACCGACGAGACGCTCAGCCCACCGAGAAACAGCGATTCGAAGGACATGAACGTGAAGAGCGCAACCGAAGAACCGACGACGTACGCGGTCCAGGCCGTCCACCGTCGTCTGATCCCCCGCCCCAATGCGTAGGCGAGCGCTCCAAGGTAGAGTACGCCAGCGATAATTCCGGCGTTGAGCAGCGCGTGGACGAAGGAGTTGTGTGGTCCGCGAGCCCCGCCGATCTCGGTACCGGCGTCGACGAACCCGATCCCCCACAGTGGGTCCTCGGCGATGCGCTCCAGCGAGAGGACCCACCGGTCGACCCTGTTCAGAAGGGTCGATTCCATCACCGCCGGTACGTGTCCGATACGTATCATCCCGTAGGTCGCGACGACACCGACTAGGATACCGCCGACGGCGAGCCACCGACGATAGCCGGAGACGACGATCAACGCACCGAGACCGAAGCCGAGATACGCAGCATCCCCCTCGCTCATGAACAGCCCGAGCACACAGAGTCCGAACGCCGTTGCCCACACCAGGCCCCCGCGCGTTATGAGGGTGTAAAGGGCGGTGAGACTTCCGATCATCATGAACAGGCCGTACGTATTGGGGTTGTGAAATACCGAGACGGTCCGCATGTTATCGAACACATCGAACCCCATCACGGCAGTCCCGACCCACCGGGACCTCGTCGAACCCATTATCGTAATCGGCTCGCCCTGGGTTATCCGCCAGAGGTACCAGATGCCGACCAACGAGATGATCACGGCGACCCCCGTCAGTCCCATCGTAAAGGTCTGTTCTCGCCCGCGAACGAGTCTCGGGAGAACGATTACCGTCGCGAATACCGCAATCGGCGTCACGAGTATGTACTCCAGAAGCTCGGGATGGGGCGAGTGCAACAGGTAGTGCGCGACGAGGCCAAACCAGTATCCCCCGAAAAGGAGGAGGAAAACCGGATCGGTCCGGAGCCGAAGGTCGGTCAGCATGACCGTGTACGCGATAATTGCGAGAATAGTCAGAAGTGAAATAAAGTAACCGCGCTGTCGGGGAAGGAACCACGTAGTCGGGGCAATTGCGGCGGTAAAAACGAGAACTGGAAGCAGGGGGTAATGTATCGGGGCGGTCGGTCGGCTCTCCGACGGCGTCCCCCACAGCAACCGGACGTGTTTCATTGTCCTCAATCGGATTCTGTGGCCGCTTCGACCATCCCCTTTGGCTTACCGTCTGTCAACGGTCGTAATCGTGTTTCCTTTCCCGCGGCGACTACGACGCTCTTCATACGAAAACGAATCCGTCCACCGACAAATAATTGCTGGCATTCCGAACGGTTCGGACGATCACCAGGACCGACAACGAAGTAGTTCATACCGACGCCCGAACCGGCGATGTCTTCGAGAGCGAAGCGGCTATCGAGAAGGGATAACTAATAGTGGTCGGTCTGGCGCTGGTGTGATGAGCATATGTCCATCAATTCCGGAACAGTTGAAGGGTACTTTACATCCATGTTCGATAGTAGGTTCGTTTGTTCACCCATTATGTTTGAAATCGAAACCACTGTTGACGAAGGGGATATCCACTT
>SLIS01000134.1 GCA_007135505.1 Halovivax sp. | reverse complement strand
CGAAACCGAACTCGAAGCCGTCGGTCCGGCCGACTTCGACGACCGGCTGAACGATCTCGCACCCGAGGAGATGGACGAGTCTCCGGGAGCGGCGATCGAAGCGATGACCGAGAGCGAAGCGCAGTTCTTGGAGCACCGCGAGGAGTTCGAGGAGCGCGCCAAAGAACGAATACAGGAAGAGACGGCCTACCCGATGACGGACGAACAGCTAGAACAAGCCTACCAGGACCGTCGCGAGGAGATCAGGGCCGAACTGATCGAGGAGCAAACCGAGCGGATCGATGCAGCGGTAGCCGACGGCACGCTGCCCGCGGACTTCGCGGAACCGGTCCGCACGATCTCCGTCGCGTACATCGACGCGCTGACCGCGGAGATCGAGTACGAGACGTACGTCCAGCGTATCGAAGCGGGCACGGCCGACTTCCGCGCGGCGGCGCTTTCGGTGGCCGAGACGCAACTCGACGAGCAAGTGCCCGAGACCGTCGACCTCACGGAGGAGATGGGCACCCAGGAGCGCAGCTCGATGGAGACGGCACAGACCGCCACGAGTACGGCCTCGACGCTCGCCCTCGTCCTGCCGCTCGTCGCGCTGGGAACGGCGGCCGTCGTGGCCTACGCGTTCCCCCCGTCCGTCGCTGCGCGATCGATCGGAACGGCCGCCGCAGCGGTCGGCCTCGCGGGACTGGTTGGCACGCGGGTCGCCCAGAGCGAGGTCGGGTCGGCCCTCGACTCGGCGGACGGGCCCGACGCCGCGATGCGGTTCGTCGAGTTCCTGATCGACGGACTGTTCGGCGCAATCGGCTGGCAATCGGGCGCCCTGTTCGTCGTCGGGCTCGGCCTCGTCGTCCTGAGCGTCGCGATCCGCCGGGACCTGGTACTTCCTGCGTACGAGTGAAAACAGCCCGCGCCGTTACCGTTCCAGGTACGCGATGCCGTCCGGGTGGATCCCCGTCTCGTAGCGATCGACTTCCTCGAAGGCGTCGACGTCGATGACCGAGACGTCGTTTGTCTTGTTGTTGGCGACGAACGCCCGGTCGCCGTCCGGGGCGAAGACGGTCCCGCCGGGCCAGATGCCGACCGGGATCCGCGCGATCTCCCAGGGACGACGCTCGCCATCGCGAACGTGCTCGGTGTCGATCACCGAGACGCTGTCGGACTCCCGATTCGGAACGAGCGCGTAGCGGCCGTCGGGCGAGAGCATCACCCGGATCGGCGTCTCGCCGAGGAGCGCTTTGTTCGACTCAGTCAGCGTGTCGGGGTCGAGGACGGTGAGCATGCCGTCGTCCTGGTTGGCGACGAGGACCTCGCCCGTGTCGGGATCGACGCCGATTCCTTCGGGACTCTCGCCGACGGGCGGATCGGCGACGATACGACGATCGTTGCAGTCGACGACGGTGACGGTGTCGCTGCCGATATTGGCGACGTAGGCGGTCCCCTCGTCGGGCGAGAGCGCCACCATGTGGGACTTGTCCTGGTAGGTCGGGAAGGTGTCGAGCAACTCCATCGTCTCCACGTCGAAGACGAAGAGCTGGCTGCTGTACGTCGAGGCCAGCCAGAGTTCGTCGGCCGACTCGCGGACGGCGAGGCCGTGGGGGAAGTCGAAGGACTCGTGTTCGAACCGGTCGACGACCTCGTACGCGTCGGTGTCGATCGCGAGTAACGACCCGCCCAGCGAGCAGGTGACGTACGCTCGCGAGCCGTCGGGCGAGATCGCCACCTCGTGGGGATTGAAGTCCGTCTCGACAACCTCGGTCGTCTCGCCCGTCTCGACGTCGACGAACGAGACGGTGTCCTCGTCCTTGTTGAGGACGACTAGCTGATCGTTCGGGGATTCAGTGTCCGTCATATCGGACGGGTCGACTGCGAGCGGCTTAAGGATCCGTTTTGCGGAACTCGAAGGCGGACGTTTGCGAAACCGCGAACGCGGACGAAAACGGGCGGCGATCGTCCGAGCGGCCAGCATCCGATGATTCAGCGTCCGATAGGCCAGCATTCGACAGGCTAGCGTCCGAGGGCCACCGTCTGATGGGCCAGCCTCACCGCCCCGACGTCGCGGCGCTCTCACTCGGTTCGAGCGTCCGTCCGTTCGACCGTTCCGTCGTCGGTCACTCGCACCTCGTCGGTCCAGACCACGTTGAGGACGGCGCCGAAGAGGATGACGATGCCGGCCAGGTAGAGCCAGGTGACCAGCAGCAGGATCCCACCGACCGCACCGTAGGCCTCGTACTGGCCGGCATTCCCGGCGTAGAGCTGGAAGCCGAGCTGGAGGGTCGTCCAGCCGACCGCGGCGAAGACGGCCCCGGGGACGACTGCTCCGACCGAGACGTCCACCGGCGGCATGACGTAGTAGATGGGCAAGAAGACGAGTACGAGACCGAGGAGGAGCCCGGCCCACCCGAGAAAGCGACCCAGTGGGACGTGCTGGGCTGTAACCCCGAGGAAGAATCCGATGGCGACCATCAGCACGAGTCCACCGGCGACGGCGACGAGCGTTACGAGACCGTCGAGGAGGTGCCCGACGAACGACTTCTCCACGGCCGTCCCGTAGATGCGATCGAAGGCCACCGAGAGGCCGCGAAAGACCTTCAGGGCACCCCAGGCGGCGACCGCCACCGCGACGACCGTCGCCTGGGCGCGCCCGGCCTCGGTCGTCAGCGCCTCCGCTAGCAGTTCCTCGCCGGCCTCCGGCATCGCGTCGCCGGCGACCATCACCAGCCGTGCCGCGACGTCCTCGCCGCCGACGAGCGAACTGACGACGAGCGCCAGGAGAACCATCGGAATGATCGAGACGAAGGCGTAGTACGCGAACGCCGCGGCGAGCAGCGTCACTTCCCGTTCCGTAGCGATTCGATAGACGGCCAGTCCCGTCTCCGCGACCATACCGTCACTACGGGAGCCACCGTGATGAGTGTGGGCGGCCATTGCAGGGAGCGAGGGTCAGCAGGACGTGACGACACTCGGTCCCGTGGCTGGACTCGGGATCGGTGGTGACCGGGACCGATCTCCGGCGTACAGCCGTCCCGTCACCGCTCGGTACAGAAGTTGTGCGTGGCGAATACCTTGCCCTCGTCCGTGATGTAGACGCCGACACCGCCGCGATCCCACTCCTCGGTGAGGATCGCTTCGCGGTGTGGCGGCGAGTTCATCCACTGCTCGACGAGGCCGCTCGCGACCTCCTGGGCCGTCGCGTACCGATCGACGTCGCCGTCCGCGGACTGGACGTTGCGATCCACCCAGCTCTGGGCGATGTTCTCGCCGTACCGTTCGCAGTAGTCCCCGGTCGTCTGGAACCGGTCGTATGGCGACTCGCCGTCGGGATTCTCGTGAGCGAAGTACTCGCGCTGAGCCATGTCGGCGCTGTGGGCCCTGGAGACGGATGCGATCGTCGCGTCCCAGACGATCGGGTCGAGACCGTGCTCGGCCCTGATCTCGTTGACCTCGTGATGGATGAAGTCCTCCACGTGGTCGCTCGGCACGCGGGCGTCGCCCTCGTAGGTCGTGTTACCCGGATCCTCGGCGTGTCTGACCGCCGGGTCCCGATCGCCGGCAGCCGGCGGCGTCTCCGTCTCGATCGGCGTCTGTTCGTAAATCACCTCGTCGACGAGGTCGGGGACGAACAGGACCATCCCGGCGGCCATGACGACGACGAGCGCGAAGACGAGGAGTGCCCGGAACACGCCGAGGAGTCCGCGCTCGGACGACTGCGCTCGGTCGGGATTCGAGTCCGGTCTCGACGGGGCCATCTGTCCCGCCATACCGGACGGGGCTATATTGACCTGTGGGTTCTCATCCCCGCCTACGACGCGTAACTCGGGCCTTCTGCGGCGTTGGGCGCCGGATTCTCGACCGGTAGTGACTCACTTCAGCGACCGTGACGGCCGCGATCGACGAGCGTCTCGTGGACGCCGATGACCAGTCCCGGCACGACGGCCATGAACAGGTGCTCCTCGATCGGAATGCCCGCGAGGTCGACACCCGTTCGCAGTTCGATGCTGAAGACGCCGACGGCGAGCGTGTACCGGTCCCAGACGTACGCGATCGGGTACAGCACGACGATCGTGACGGCCGCCCGTCCGAGCGCACCCGCGCGTCGCAGCAGGCCGAACGCGATCGCGCCCCAGAACACTTCCGTCGCGAGGTACGTGTAGCGGCCGAATACACCGATGTCCGGAACCATAGCCGACGTTCGATGGCCGAGCGGATAGTACTGACACCCGACGCCGAAGACGGTCGGAGCAGCGGTTCCCGTCGTCACGGATCGATTGCATCGAAGCGGTTCCCGTCGTCGCGGACCGATCGCACGGAGCGGTTCCCGTCGCCGAAGACCAATTGCCCGGAGCGGCTCCCGACGACGGAGTCACGGCTCGTAACCGGGGCAGCTCGGTGCCGTGTTCCCAGATACCACTCCACACGGGCAACATGTTGAATACGGTCGGGAAAGAAGTGTCGAATGGACCGATGAATATTGCTGATATCGCGACTCCAGAGTACCTCGAAGTGGACGTCGGGACGCGAATGGGGAAGGTTCGCTCGTCGTTCGAAAACGGCAACCCCAAAGGAATCATCGTCACCGACGACGGTGAGTACGAGGGCGTCATCAGTGAACGCGAGGTACTCCAGAGTCACGTCGAGGACGACGCGAAGGTCGCCGCGTTGATCAAGCCCAGCCGATCGGCGCCGGCACCCACGGTCGACCGGGACGAGGACGTGCGCGAGACCGCCCGCATCCTCATCGAGGGGAACGCAAAGATCGCGCCCGTCTTCGAGAACGGCGACCTCTGGGGAGCCATCACCGACGACGCGATCCTCGAGGCCGTCATCGACAACCTGGACGCGATCGACGTCGCCGACGTCTTCACGGCGGAGCCGATCACCATCAACGAGGACGACGGCATCGGCAAAGCGATCAACCACCTCCGAGAGCACGGCATCTCCAGGCTGCCGGTCCTGAACGAGAACGGCTATCTGACCGGCATGGTCACCACGTACGACATCGCGGACTTCGTCATCCGCGAGAACGAGCGGATGACCCACGGTGATCGGGTCGGGGACAACGAACGGATGCTCGACGTGCCCGTCTACGACATCATGAACAGTCCGGTGGAGACGACGACGCCGGGAACGAGCGTCCGCGAGACCGTCGAAACGATGCTCGAGTTCGACTACGCCGGGCTGGCCGTCACGCCCGAAGGCGACGACCGCACGGTCGTGGGCGTGATCACCAAGACGGACATCCTCCGGGCGCTGACCTACACCGAACGGGAGCAGATGGACGTCCAGATCACGAACGTCTCGCAGCTGGACACGCTGAGTCGGGCCGACATCGTCACCAGCATCGAGACGGTCGCCGACAAGTACGCGAAGATGCAGGTCCACCACGCCCACGTCCGGTTTCACGAGCACAAGGAGAAACTCCGCGGCCAACCCCTGATCCGCTGTCAGATCCGCCTGCGGACCAACAAGGGACAGGTCGCCGGCTCCGGCGAGGGCTACGGTGCGGAGAGTGCGTTCCGCGTCGCACTCGACAAGCTAGAGCGCAACGTCCTCGAACTGAAAGGCATCCAGAGCGACGAGGAGTACCGCGGTCAGCTCCTTCGCAAACTGAACGAGCTGTAGGCCGGGCGAACTGGAAGCGACCGGCCGTCGAAATCCGGCGACCGACGCGGTTCACTGATACGTCGCGTCACTGCCCTGCACGCCCTCGGCAGTGATCTGGAACTGGACGGAGTCGCCGGCCGGTTTGGCGCGGTGCTTCTCGAGGGTCGCTCGGCGGTTCCCGCCGCGGAATCGGTCGATTCGAACGATCGTCCCGGTCCAGTGTTCGAGCGTGTTGCCGCCGAGCGCCCGGGTCCGGTCCGAGTCCGGATCGGCGAACACCTGATTGGTGACGACGACGGCGAGATCGTACTTGCGAGCGAGCGAGAGGAGGTGCGTGATCTGGCGGGTGACCTGTCGGAGCGCGTCGCCGGCGTGTTCGTCGCCGCCGCGCTCGAGGCGGTAGAAACCGGTCGCGCTGTCGAGGACGATCAGCTCGGCCCGGTCGGCGAACTCCTCGACGTCGCGGACGGCCTCGGCCTGCTCCTCGAAGTCGAGGGCCTCCTCGATGACGATCTGGGCCGCGATCGACTCCGCGTTCGCCAGGTCGTCGGCGTCGCCCTCGACCCGGGCGGCGAGTAACTGTTCGAAGCGGTCGACCGAGAGGCCCTCCGTGTCGATGTAGACGGCCGTACCGCCGGTCGCCGCCACCTCGACTGCCCCCGAGAGCGCGAGATTCGTCTTCCCGGCCGCGGGCGGCCCGTACAATTGGGTGACGGTTCCCCGCTCGAACCCGCCACCGAGTAGCTCGTCGACCGGTGAACACCCCGTCGATATCGCCTCCCCGTTCACGAGTGCTCATTAGAGGGAGGTGGCAAAAAGGCCCCGGAACACCGTTCTGGGAGTCGGACCCGATCGTCTCCGCCGGTCCCACGAGCGGTCGTCGAACCGGCTCAGTACGGCGGTGACGTGTCGATCGTCGACTCGACGTCGTCGATCGGACGGACGCCGATCCCGTGGAAGTCGGGGATCGGTGGCGCGTCGTCGTCCTCTTCCCGTGCGGCTTCGATCGAGGCGTCGTCGTACGCCGCGATCGGGTCCGGCTCGACGACCGTGACGATCTCCTTCGTCTCGGTGTCGAGGACCGAGAAGCCGGGGGTGACGCCGGTCGCGGCGTGAGGATCGCCCGACAGCGGGGCGGGACCGCGAAGCGTGACGAGCATGTAGGCACCGTCCGGCGTGGCCCACATGATGTCCGGCGCGTCGCGTTCGGTCGGGTCCGACGCGGTTTCCGGGCCGAAGGCGTCGATCTCCTCGATCACGTCGTCAGTCGCGGGATCGACGACGACGCCGTCGTTTGTCTCCCGGTTGAGGACCCACAGTTCCTCGCCGTCCGGCGTGAACCAGAAGCCGTGCGCGTCGACGCCGCGGGTGGATTCGCCGTCGACGAGGACCTCGTCCGAGTCGGTGTCGTAGACGTAGAAATCGCCGACGCCGTCCTCGCCCGCGTCCGGATCCGAGGGCAGGCCGGCGGTGAGGTAAAACCGCTCGTCCGTCGGGTGCGGGACCGTCCCGCAGTTCGTCGGGAGCGCGTCGGTGCCGTAGGCCCGGTCGACGGTGAAGGTGTCGTGATCGACGATAACGAGGGCCCCGTCGTCGTAGTGCGGACCGAGCGTGTGGAGCGAGCGCCCGTCGTGGGCGTACTGGTGACAGATTGGTGCGCCGCCGTCGATTCCGGCATCCTGGACCGTCTCGTCGCCGTGGATTGACAATTCGTCGACGATCTCGAAGGACTCGTCGTCGAGGTCTACGTCGACCCGGACGATCGCCTCCTCGCCGATCGCGTCGACGTGAACGTACTCGTCGTCGGGCCCGAAGCCGGCGAAGTGCGATCCTGCACCGGTCTCGAGTGCCGCGACGAGTTCGTGGTCGTCGGTGCGAAAGATCAGCGTTCGGGCACCCGCCGTACAGGCGATCGCCGCGTAGGCGTAGTCGCTGCTGAAGTCGATCATGTGCGGGACGATCGGCCCGTCGTCGTCGAGCCGTTCGTTCAGGTCGATCGTCGCGGAGTGAGCGAAGGGATCCGTTCCGTCGAGGTACCCCTCGTCGGTGGGTTCGTACAGGTAAATCGTGTCCGTCCCCTGATCGAGCGCCCAGACCTCGTGGGCCGGGACGGTCCGTTCGCCGCTGGATGAGTCGTCTCCCCCACTCGCGTCGTCCGTCGATTCGACGGCCGTGTCGTCGCCGCCACCGGTACACCCGGCGAGGACGAGCGCGCCGGTCGTCGTTCCCGTGAGAAACGCTCGTCTGGTTCGGTTCGTTCCCATACAGAATGGGGGCGTCCGGAGAAACTAAAATTCACGGGTTTCAAGCCCTCTAGCTGGCAAATTTGGACAATGAGTCCCAGTCCGGGGCAAACCTTTCCTGTAGTTTCCGGGCGCGTTCGACTGGCACCACTCCCCATGCGCGATCGGGGCGATAGACTGGAGCGCCGAACGCAGGTATTAGCAGTCCGGGTCGAGACCCCGATCGGGAGCGATCGACCGCGCGAGTCGGCCGGTACTGGCGGCCCATATCCGGAAATTGTTGCCGGTATCGGGGACGATGGTTCTCCGCTCGATCGGATCGCCGCCCCTGGCACCGTAGCGGACCGAACCTGACGGCGTCGCGACCCGGTCACTCGCCAGGACGGGAGACGGACCCGCCCTCTACTTCGTTCAGCGGAGCGACGCGATCACCCGGGCGGCCCACGAGTGAGACGAACTCCTCGCGCGAAAGTTCACAGCGGTAGGCCGGCTTGTAGGTCATGCTCTCGCCGCCAGCGACGACCTGAAGGGATTCCCCGATGGACGAGCGGAGGTAGTACCCGGGCCGCTGGTTGCCGGGCCTGGTGGTATACTCGCTGAGTCGGATGGGGTGGCGGTCGAACAACCCGCCCGGTTTCCGCCCGTCGATCAGGACGACGGCCTTGTCGGGGTGATAGAGCGTTCCACCGTGTGCGCGCTTCGCGTGGGCGTTGTCAGCGTGTCTTTCCAGGATGCGCTCGCGCTCGTCCGGCGGCGTCTCCGGCGAGACGACGTCGAGCGCATCGACCGTACCGTAGCCGATCAGGTAGCGGTGTGCGCGGTCGCCGTCCGGGCGCCTGAGCCCCGCGTAGAACCCGACCACGTCGCCGGGGTCCAGCCCACCGAGCCGGGAGACGTACCCGCTCGTTCGATGCTCCCCGTAGGTCAACGCCTCGGCCTCCTGAGCTGCGGCCGGCGCCTGGAAGGCCAGGAGGGCTGCCATGGCCAGGGCGGGAGCGACGACGCGGGCGGCAAGGCTCCGGACGAAGG
>SLIS01000402.1 GCA_007135505.1 Halovivax sp. | reverse complement strand
GCGTGGTTTCCTCGCGGCACGCGGCCGGCCGTCGAATTATCTGGCCAACGCGACTGGACGTGTCTGTTGGGCGCGATCACCGAAGACGGTGATCACTTTTTCGCTCGATTCGAAGAGTACGTAACCGCCGATCACGCCAAACATTTCATTCTCGCATTATGCGAAGAGTTTGAAGATGACTTGCTCATCGTGCTGGATGGAGCGTCGTATTTCCAGGCGTCAGCCGTCACGGACCTGGCGGCCCGTGACGACCTCGACTTCGTCACGTTACCGGCGTACTCGCCAGATCTAAATCCTTTCGAGAAGTGCTGGAGACAACTCCAAGCCGCTCTCAGCAACCGCTTTTTTGAATCACTCGACGATCTTACAACGGCGATTGATACAGCTCTTGACCAGCTCTCTATACCAAAAGTGAGCAATTATTTCTAATTTCTACTATAGCGTTCGATAGGCTCGAAATGCGTGTGTGCCGAGTGCTGCTGCGCTATTCAGCGCAGCTGCACGAGACCGGTGAGGCCGGCGCAATCGACGCAACGTACTTCGACCGCTCCCGTGCAAGTCGCCACTACTGTCGACGGACAAACTACCGGATTCAGACGATGAAAGTGACGAAACTCGTCGATACAGAGACGCAAGCGATTCTTGATTTGCACTGTACTACGACGTGGGAAGGGAGTGATGCAGAGATCTGTGAGCAACTCGCCCGCAAGCGCGCGGGCGAGTTGCGCGTCCTCACGGCGGACAAGGGCTATGACTGTAACTGGCTTCGAAAAGACCTCCGAGAACTCGACATTCGACCGTTGATCAAGCACTGCGTCCATGCACCGTACGATCACGCGCACAACGCGCGATCGATGACGAGCTCTACGGCCAACGAGCAATGTCAGAAACCGTCTTCTGTCAAGCGCTCGCTGGGCGTCGCCCTGCGAGCGCGAACCTGGTACCGAGAATTTCGTGAGATCGCGCTGATGTGTGCGGTTTACAACATCAAGAAGGCCGCAAAACAGGAAATTCCGATCCCGTCATGTGATTAAACACGGCCGAAGAATTTGATGTCGAGGGAATAGAAATTCTGCGTTTGGATTTCCACAAACCACCAAAACTCTAACATATCTAGTATCTCAGAGTTTAGAACTCGGTGTACAGGTGACTCTCCGTATGCTACCTGTGAGAAAGCAGAGCAGTACCTACCGGATTCTACCGATCAGCGCGAGTACTGGTCGTGTTCAGTTTGTAGCATTGTGCCAGACAGCGAAGGCTTGAAGCCACGATTCTGCTGTTAACGGTCGTGCGCGACTGAAACAGTTTGAGAACGAAGAGGTACGGCATTTTATCTCATTAAATATACATTTAACACTGCTCCGATTTCCATGTTTTTCGTATCGAAATCGGAGCCCAGATCGGCGGAGTGCAGTCTGAAGATGTTTTGCTCCATCAACGAGAAACACAGCATCGTCGGGGGCATGTTTCTCAGTGAGTTCTCGCAGGAACCGTTCTGTCAGAGCGGTCGTAGTCGTCGAATACAGCTGTGTATGCAGAATTTTGTTCGTTTCTGGATTGACAGCAGTGTACAGCCAATAGCGGTGTTCGTCAAGTTGAATCACCGTCTCGTCAAGCGCGACGTGATTCGGGTCCTCGTCAACTGCCGGCTGTAGATCGCATTTGTGAACCCAATCGTGGACTGCCTTGCGACTGCGCTCTACACCGAAATTCTCTAATTCTCGAACAGTATTCGAAAGCAGGAGTTCAGCAAGGTGGAGTCGAATACCGAGTTCCATCAGCTGACGCGGTGTCCGCTCTCGTTTCACAAAACTCAAATCGATCCAGTCGCTACACCCGCTGAGGCGGTCGATTTTGGTCTGGACACCATAAAATCGCACCGCCTCACTTTTCACGCTTAACGAAACAGCACCCACTCACGCTCCCAACATTCATCAAATTCCGCCGCGTAGCACTTGCTGAGCAGGTCTGCGAGCATCATTCCAAACCAACTCTACGACCTGCTCACTTCTCAAACTGGCCTAACTAGTGTCGCTTCAAGCTTCAACCGGTACGCAGAATAACGATGACGTAATCGAGATCAACTGATCAGTTCACCGCTGAAGTAACAATAGACACTATCTACATATCGATCCCGTCGAGATAACACGGGATGCACAGCAACAGTCCATATGGGGATAATGAAAACCAGATAAGTCACTGAAGTGTCCCCCCAAGTCCTGCTCGAGAACGTAATCGGGCCAGTGTACCGACATGACCGATTAAAGATTCTGAAATGAACGGTGATGCCGACCGAAGCGAGAGGTTCGAATCGGGCGCTAACTGTGCGGCTATCGGTCCGTGAATGCACTCGCAACTAACAGCGGAAACACGAGCGTTGCTTCGGCGTCGACTTGCGTGTAGTTTGTCTGCTCATCCTTGATTTTCCCCCACGACACTGCCTCATTCGGTGGCGCACCCGAGAGCGACCCGTCTCCTTCCATTCCCGTCGAGATGTAGACGACGTAGTCTGCACCACCACGGAACAGATTCGTCATGATTGCGTGATGTTTCGGCACGCCACCGCCGACGGCGATCAATCCCGTCGTATCCGCGAGCAACCCGTCTTCGATGAGCGAGTCGTAGTCGTCCAGAATTTCGATCCCGAGCTCTGAATCGTATCCTTGCCGGTAATAATAGAGGAAATTACCGACTTCGGCGTCCGTCAGCGCCGGGCAGTAGACGGGGACATCGTTGTCTGCGGCCTGCTTCAAGACGGAGTCCTCGTCGTCTAGGGTCGCACCGAGTTCGCGGGCGAACGCCGTCGGCGTCCGCACCTTCTCCTCTGCGAAAAAATCGTCGAAGAAGTCGTAGAGGTACTCCTCGAGCCACACGTACCGATCGGACGGAACGAAAATATTTCCGAGACGGTTGATCCCCCGATCACGGAGTGTCGCTTCGTCAGCGTCCCACTCGCCCATTTTGAACGGCTTTTCCGTCTTGATAACGTCCTCTGTGAGCGATCCGGACGTAGTGATAAGTACGTCGACGTACCCTTCGCGGACCAGATACGCAACGATTTCACGCAATCCCGAGGAGATGATATTTGAGGTGAACGTGAGGTAGATCGTTGCTTCCTCTTCTCGCATTCGCTCGGCAATATCGATGGCCTTGGAGAGTTGTGTCGCCTGGAATCCCGTCGTCTTATAGGACGCGATAAGGTCGTGAAAATCGAACGTGCCACGGAAATCGTATCCGTGGACGTCCGCCGTGGGTAGTTCGTCGTCACTATCCGGAACAACATGCTCACGAGAGTCGTCTTTTTCCATATGATTCCGTAGCACGACGCCTGATTTGAATGTCTCGAGATGGATCGCTCACTTCCCGATACGGCCATGTCAATCGTGAACGGATCGAATCCGTATCCGGCATCGTAGCGTCCTCGACCTCGATAATGCGCGTCTCGCTACACGATCTTCTCTTGTTATTTTCGAAGGGTGCTTGAGATTGTCACGGCAACGGTTCACTATTCGGTGTTCCCGATCAGCATCGCGAACGACATCAAGGTGGCTAACCCAGCGAATACACAGATCGGGCCGGTTCAGCTGCTCGTTGAGAGAGTGTTTATGTCGTTGCTCGCATCTCGTCGGTATCTGGAGAGCGAACTATCAGCTGGAGTCTCGGTTCACCTACTGATGGGCCAGCACCTCGAGAATGCTCATCGAACGTTGCAGTTCGGTGAAAGTGAGAGGAAAGGCGTCCTGAATCATGTGATCGGATTCGAACATCTATCCAACGGTACTACTCGTAATCAGTAGAAGAGTAATTCCAGCTAGTAATACTAGTGTTAGCCATGCGAAGAAGATCGTCGCGGCTTGTCGGCCTGTGATCTGGTCACCGCTAAGGACCTCGTCGAGCGCCATGTATAATAGTAGCTGTCGGATTGAGATAAATCGTTTGGTCTGGTTTATTCTCTACCTCTATCACGATTCGTTTGATTTGATTTTCTGGAGGTTCTCGAGGAGTTCGCTGGTTGAACTGCCGTCGTCGAACGTTATTTTGCCTCGATACTCGTTTGGCTGCTCGTCCGAGTCAGACTCAATTTCGGAGATTGTCCGTTCGCGACGTTCGTACTCACGCTGGTCATAGTTACCCATTCCCATATGAATGCGAACGTTTGTGAGGAGTCGTAATCAAGGTATCGGTCACCGACAGAGCAGCGGTACAGACACTGCAGGCGGGTTTTGATAACTCTGCTCTTAATAGTACAGTACAATTGGATTCTGTTGTTCGTGTTTGCTACCTATTCAACAGCCGTTACAATCGTACGTATGTAATGGGCGTGCTGATATCGATATTTCCATGCAAAATCCAGAGTATTATACAAAATTGGGGGAGCGCCGTATCCAGAGATATGGTTCCTGAATCGGTACTTCAATATAATAATCCAGCTATGTCGAACAATTCTCTCGTGCTATCGAACGAGCGTGTGACCGAGTCACGGTGGCTGACTCACTCGAGCTACACGATTGGCTGGTCAACAATCTATCAGACGGTATTAGCCCCCATTTGAGTGTCTCTGAGACGAAATCGGAAGCCGTCGTGTCTTCGGTTTGGATGACGGCGGCCCGACCGTCTGTGAGGTTCGTATCTATTGCTACTCAGCGTTCACCACTTAGCCTGGAAGCAACGGTGGATCGATACTGATAGTAATTGATTCGGTCGTCGTTGCACCGGAATTCGGGGCTGTCTAGGAACAGAATCGTCCACGGACGGAACTCATAATGGTCCACGAACTCTATACGTGAACACATCCGAGACGAGACGACCACATGGTCGGTCGATCGGTCTGTCGGATGATCCATAGAAATCAATGACGATCACTGATGCCGCTCTCAGATCACCACTCGAGTATCAGTCGAACACGAGTCCGATGCGTATAACGGTCGTCGGAGCTGGTGAAGTCGGACGAGCGATCGTCGCGACGATCGCAGACCTTCATGAGGTCGTCGTCGTTGACTGTGACGAGCGGATCGTCGACGAACTCGCATACGCGTACGATGTCCTCGCCGTTCACGGAGACGGCCGAGATATCGAAACACTACGCGAGGCCGAAATCGATCGGTCGGATCTCGTGATCGCGTGTACCGACAACGACGAGGTCAATACCGTTATTTGTGCGACCGTAACGATGGTTTCCGACGCGTTCACTATTGCTCGAGTGAGACGTCGAACGCTCTTCGAAACGTGGACCGGCCGTCCGGGCGCGTTCGGTGTCGATTTCATGATTTGCACGGACTCGTTGACGTCCGAAGCGGTGTTTCGGATCGCAGGACTCCCTGCTGCACAGGAGGTTGATACGTTCGCCAACGGTCTCGTTCGAATGGCTGCGTTCGAAGTCAACCCCGAGAGTCCGTTCGTCGATCGAACTGTGCACCAGATAGATCTGGACAGATCGGTCACGGTCGCAGCGATCTTCCGCGACGACGAACTGGTGCTTCCGGCCGGAGAAACCGCCATACGGGCCACTGATCGGATCGTAGTAATCGGAAGCGCTAGCGGCGTTACGAACGTCGCGAATCGTATTTCACTGTCGTCGCGAAGTCCGACCGACGAGGTCGTT
Source organism: Halovivax sp. (assembly GCA_007135505.1). The sequence goes on along the minus strand of SLIS01000402.1, from coordinate 3,275 downwards.
ATCGCCGGCGCGAGTGAGATCGGCTTTCAAATAGCTCGGCTGTTCGAAGAACACGGCTATCGTCCCCGGCTACTCGAACAGGATTCCGATCGCGCTCGAAATGCGGCTGAGGCACTCCCGAACACGACAGTACTCGAGGCAAATCCCGCGGACATCGGATTTCTAGAGCGTGAACACATCGATGATGTCGATATCGTCATTGCTGCATTGCCGAGTGACGAACGAAACTTACTCGTATCGTTAGTTTCCCGCCAGTTCGGCGTCGGTGAAACCATCGCTATCGTCGAGAACAGAGAGTATGCTGACCTGTTCGAAGCTGCCGGCGTCGACGTGACTGTCAATCCACGCGAGGAGACTGCCGAGGAAATCATTCGCTTTACCCGATTGATTCCGACTGAAAAAATCGTACTGCTCAACCACGATCGCGCGGAAGTGATCGAGATCGTCGTTACCGAAGGGAGTACTCTCGCAGATCGCGAAATCAGGGATTCTACGGCGAGCCTTCCGGACGAGGTCATTATCGGTGCGATCTCTCGCTCCGGTGTACTCGTTACGCCTCGCGGAACGACCGTAATCAGACCGGGAGACCACGTCATTTTGTTCGTTGATACAGATGTACTCGAGGAAGTCATCGAGGTAATCTAGCGCGGAATCAATACGACTTATAAGCCGCAACCGTCAATACGTACGTATGGCAGACCTCAATCCAACCGCGAAACGAATACACCAGATCAGTCCCGACCCCGTCGAATTGACGCTCGACGACGGAACGACAGCCATATTTCATATTTCCGGGGCCGAATTCTTTCAGCAGGAATTTCAGGCGGAGGGTGTTTGCGAGGACGATGACGCGGACTATCGATTCATCACGAGCACGGATAACGAATCGATTCTGGTCGGACGAAAAGGCGTAAACGAATCGGCGTGGACGATGATCGGGACGATAGTTGAAGTCAACAGAGACGGATCGTAATTACCTGTTCGCTACGAATCATACCGTGCTCCCGCTCGCTACGTATCGCTTATCGCAATGTGAGGGAAAATTCTCGTTATAGTCGGTTCTTCGCCGACCTAACTGCCGTCAGTACGGTTGACGACGGTTGGCGTCTCTCCTGGAATACAACGTGTTCGTCTGACATCATATAATAGTCCGAGTTTTCCGAACAATGTCGGTGACGGATTTAGGGTTTCGGAATTACATCCACACTACTGTAATGATGATCGGTCATCTCGTTCCGAAAACAGGGGCGCATATACTGATACAGCATACTCGGATTATTGCTGAAACTCGTGAGAGATCTGATTACTTAGCGATAATCGTCCAAGTACGAATCGCTGATTTCGGTCTCGAGGTCGTCGACGTATTCCATCAGGATCTCCGGCAACTCGGTGGTGTACCGTTCGTCCGTGAATCGATACTTCGGGCCGATGATGGCGATTGCACCGAGAACGCTCCCATCAGGACCTGTCACACGCCGCCCGACTTCTCTGAGACCGTCAACGTACTCTTCGTCGGCGAATGCAACGCCCCGATCGCGTATCTGCTCGAGTTCGCGGATAAAATCGTCTTGGTCCGTGATGCTGTGTGCTGTCTGTCTAGGGAGTCCCCTGTCGTCCAGTACTGCTTCGACGCGCTCGTCGGGTAATTCGGCGAGAATCGCTTTGCCGGTTGCAACGCTGTGGAGATAATAGTAGATCCCAGCGGAGCTAGGCGCGGTGGATATATGTCGTTCCTTGGACGGAAAGTGGCTGTCCGGATGGAAGGATTCGTGGACGAGAATGCCGCGATTATCGTTCTCGACTACGAATTCAACCTCTTCGTCGATCCGATCGGAAAGCTCTGTTACGGTCTGCTTCGCCAGCGTATACGCCGTCTTGCGTGACCGCGCGTACTCACCGTGATTGAGGAACCGTAAGCCGATGTGATAGACCGCTCCCTCTTTTGTGAGATACCCTTCTTCGAGAAGGGTCTGGAGGTGGAGGTGAATCGTACTTCTCGCGATCTCTAATTCACCGGTCAATTCATCGAGTGTTGCACCCCCCAATTTCTGGATCATATTGATTACGGCCAGTGATCGTTCCGTCGTTTTCGCCGTCTGTTTGGCCATACCTCTTCGTACCGGTTAAATAGTCATAAAGATTCGCTCCAGTCGGATTATTAAGTACTACTGCCGCTCCTACCAGCAATTCGTATGCAGCGCACGGTTAGCGGAGGTGCTCTCGTAGGATTCGATAGCGATACGATCCGTTGTATCCTCTCGACCACTTCTCCAAGTACGGTCGACTTTCACAGAATAACCCGAACAACTCCAGAGAGAACCGGTTGTCGATCTCGCCTTCGACACCCTCGTACAGTACTCGTGATTTTATGTAGGGTCCTCTCGTCGGGTGATCCAGACACTCCGTTTGTAGATACGCTCGCACTACGTCGTCGGTTTCCGCGATATCGAACGTCTGTAACTGAGAAGGGACTTTGGTCATGGTGATCGAGGTGCCTCTAGCGGCTACCGGGGTGCGTATAGATAGCTTAGTCCGGATGAAGCATAATGATGTTGCTGTGGCCACATCGACTCCGGATCGATGCACATCCTGTCCCCGTTTCGGGAACGAGGACGGCTGCAATAGGCTGCTTCCGGTGATGTACTCTCTTCGGATTCCGACTCAGTAGGAATCGGCTGACCCCACATATACTGGGACCTCATACGGTTACATGTACTATGGATGATCGCGCTGGAGGACCTCGACCAGCGATATCGCGCCGTGAGCTCTGCATCGCAGCCGGTGGCACGGGTATCTCAGCTCTCGCAGGCTGTTCGACAGAGAATACGAATCCACCCCAAGCCAAGAACGCGACGACGATAACGGACCACTCGTCGCCAGACCTCGAGAAGTGGGTCGATGAGGTCCCCCGACCGGGTGTCGCGAAACCGTCCGGAACGAAGGACGGGCACTCCCGCTACGAGATAGCGATGCGCGAGGTCGAGCAGAAGCTACACCGCGACCTCCCAGCGACGACCGTCTGGGGCTACGACGGGCAGTTCCCAGGCCCAACGATCGAAGCCGAGCAGGGCGAACCGATCTATGTCCGCTGGACGAACGATCTCCCGGACGAGCATCTCCTGCCCGAAGACACGACGATTCACAGCGACATCATTCCGTACGATACGCCGGGCGTACGAACCGTAACGCATCTCCACGGTGGAAACGTCGAGTCCGAGAGCGATGGCCACGCGCAGGCGTGGTTCACTCGAGACTTCCAGAAGACGGGGCCCGAG
>SLIS01000008.1 GCA_007135505.1 Halovivax sp. | reverse complement strand
TGATCGTGTTCCTCGTCATGGCGCTGTGGGCACCTGCCATCAGCCCAACTCCGGTAGAACACAACGTCTACCAGCCGTTCGAACACGAGTTCGAGTATCTGAACGAGGACGGCGAGGTCGAGTCGATCACTCACGGTTCCGCAAACATCAATACTCGATCCGACGGCCAGCACACGGTCGGTCCGTGGAGCTACGACCAGTACGACCGGTGGGCCCCGCTCGGGACCACCCCGAGGGGCCAGGATCTACTGACGAACCTCGCCCACGGGGCGAAAACGTCGCTGATCATCGGGATTACGGCGATCGGTCTCGGAGGCCTCATCGCCGTCGTGCTGTCGCTGATCACCGCCTTCTACAAGGGCGTCGCCGACATCCTGACGGTGATCGCCAGTGATACCATCATTTCGATTCCGGCGTTCCTCCTCATTATGCTCATGTCCGTCCTGTTCGCCGAGGCGAATCACCCGATCGCGAGACCGCTCGACGGAGGCCTGCTACTGGCGCTGATATACGCATTCGCGTTCTGGCCCGGCATGTGGCGAGCGATACGTGGTCCGTCCCTGCAGGTCGCCGAACAGGACTGGGTCGATGCCGCCAAAAGCTACGGCCAGTCGCCGCTGGCGATAATGCGCAAGCACATGGCGCCGTACATCGCGGGGTACATCATGATTTACGCGTCGTTGCTACTCGGGAGCGTGATCATCGTGACGGCCGCGCTCACATTCCTCGGGCTCGGCATCAGCGCGCCGACGCCCGAGTGGGGCCGCCTCATCGATCAGGGCCAACCGTACATCGGCACGTCGTCGTACCACGTCGCGACGATCTCCGGCGTGATGATCGTCTTCGTCGTGACGGCGTTCAACGCCCTCGGTGACGGTATCCGCGACGCGATCGATCCGGAGGCCGACGTCGGCGACCAGGGTGGCGCGACTGCCGGCGGAGGTGGTGCCTGATGGCGATGGAATCGCCACGGACCGCCTCGGCTCAGGCGAAACCGATCGTCGAGGTGCGAAACCTCCAGACGGCGTTTTACACCGACAAGGAAACGGTCAGGGCGGTCGACGGCGTCTCGTTCAACATCCGGGCCGGCGAGACGGTCGGCATCGTCGGGGAGAGCGGATCGGGCAAGAGCGTCACCGCGCGATCGCTCATGGGACTGGTCGAATCTCCCGGTCACGTCCTCGACGGCAGCAGTATCCGGTTCCGACACCTCGAGACGGTCCGGGAGTACGCCTCGAACTTTTCGGATAACGTCGTCGACGTAGCGGCGCTCGAGGCGACGTACGACGTCGAGGAATTGCTCAGCCGCGACGGCATTTCGGCAACGGCGGAGACGTTCGGATGCGAGGACGCCGCCGACGTACCGCTTTCGGACGTCGTCACCGCGTACGGGACCGAACTCGGGATCGTCGACGAGAATGCGTTCGTGTTCGTCGAGGACCGAAGCGGGAGTGGCGCCGACGGAATCACCGACGGGTTCGTCGAGATAACCCGTCTGCACGGCGAATCGATGCGTCGGATCCGGGGCGACCACATCGCGATGGTCTTTCAGGATCCACTGACGAGTCTCAATCCCGTTTATACCGTCGGGAACCAGATCAAAGAAGCCCTCAAACTCCACCAGGGGATCAAGGGCAAGGCGGCGACCAGAGAAGCCGCCCGGTTGCTAGAGGCGGTCGGCATTCCCGACGCCCGCCGACGGGTGAAGGAGTACCCACACCAGTTCTCGGGCGGGATGCGCCAGCGAGCCGTGATCGCGATGGCGCTCGCCTGCGACCCCGAGGTACTGATCTGCGACGAACCGACGACGGCGCTCGACGTGACGATCCAGGCCCAGATTCTCGACTTGCTCGAGGATCTGCAACGCGAACGCGACCTCGCGATCATGTTCATCACCCACGACATGGGCGTCATCGCGGAGGTCTCCGACCGGGTGAACGTCATGTACGCCGGCGAGATCATCGAGACGGCAGACGTTCGACGACTGTTCCAGAACCCCAGGCATCCCTACACCCAGGGGCTGCTCGAATCGATCCCGGGCGCACAGACGGGCGAGAAGCTGAACACGATCGACGGGAACGTCCCGACGCCGAACGAGCCGGCGACCAGCTGTCGCTTCGCCCCGCGATGTCCAAAGGCGTTCGACGAGTGCGAACTGGTCCACCCCGTCGGCGTCACGGTCGAGGAGAGCGACGACGAACCACACACCGCCGCCTGCTTGCTGTATCCCGACGACCTCCCGACCGACGCGGCCGTCGACTACCACCAGCGGCGAAACGAAGCGGCGAACCGAGGTGAGGACCGATGAGCCAGAACACGATTACACCCGAATCCGACGAGCGAACGGAACGCACCGGCGACGTGATGGTCGAGGTCGATAACCTGAAGACCTACTACGAGGGCGGCGGCCTGTTCGGCGGCTCGCCGGTCAAGGCAGTCGACGGCGTCTCGTTCGACATCTACCGCGGCGAAACGCTCGGACTCGTCGGCGAATCCGGCTGCGGGAAGACGACGCTCGGTCGGACTCTCCTCCGGCTCGAGGAGGCAACCGAGGGAGCGGTGCGATTCGACGGGACGGACGTCACGACCCTCAGTGGGGACGACCTCCACGAGTGGCGCCGGAACGCACAGATGGTCTTTCAGGACCCGGAATCGAGCCTGAACGATCGGATGACGATCGGCGAAATCATCCGCGAACCGCTCGACGTCCACGACTGGAAGACGCCCCCGGAGCGTCGCCAGCACGTCAAGGAACTGCTCGATACCGTCGGCCTCCGCCGCGAACACTACTACCGGTATCCACACCAGTTCTCCGGCGGGCAGCGCCAGCGGATCGGCATCGCTCGCACGCTGGCGCTCGAACCCGACTTCATCGTCCTCGACGAACCGGTCTCCGCGCTCGACGTTTCCGTCCAGGCCGAGATCATCAACCTCCTCGAGGAGTTACAGGACGAGTTCGGGCTGACCTACCTGTTCATCGCACACGACCTATCTGTCGTCCGACACATCTGCGATCGGGTCGCCGTTATGTACCTCGGCAACGTCATGGAGATTGGTCCGACGGAGGAGTTGTTCACCGATCCGGCAAATCCCTACACCCACGCGCTTCTGTCGGCCATCCCGGACCCCGACCCGACGATCGATCGGGACCGGATCATCCTCCACGGGACGCCGCCGAATCCGCGGTATCCACCCTCCGGGTGTCCGTTCAGCACCCGCTGTCCGGCCCGGATCCGTCCGGAGGAGTACAACGACCTCAGCGACGAACTCTGGTCCCGGTTGAACACGCTGCGGGAAATCCTCAGAGAGCGTGAGCGTGCCGAGCGCTCGATCAGAGAGCGTGTCCGGTCGAAGATGGGCAAGCGAACGCGATTTGCGACCGTCGAAGAGACCTACGACGAACTGTTCGGCGACGTGACCGTGCCGGGGTCGGTCCAGTCCGTCCTCGACGAGATCGCCGAGCACGCTCGTGAACAGGACGAAGCCGGCGCACTCGAACTGTTCGCCGAGGAGTTCGGAAGCGTCTGCGAGCGCGAAACGCCGGAGTATCACTCCGTCTCCGACAGCAATCGCCAGAGTCACTGCCACCGCCACGACGGGACCTATCGCGAGCCCGGTGCCGTCCTCGACACCCGTTACGAGTGACGATGGCCGGCACCGATTCGGTCCGCGATCGGGTGGCGAACGTGGGCCGCATCTGGATCGACACGCTCACGTACGCGGGGGTGGTGACGGCGCTGACGGCCGTCCTCACAATGACGCTCGGCATCGTAACCGGGGGTGGCTTCGTCCGCGGCAACGTCTTTCTGTTCCTCGCCGGGTGGGGGATTCTCGCCTACGCGACCGTCAGGCTGTGGCCGTCGTCACCCGACGAGCTAGACGACCCGGCCGATCCGGTAGGGTCGACCTCGCGGATCCAGTCCGTCGCGCGAAGCACGCCACCCGCGAGGTGGATTCGACCACCCGCACCCGGCGACCGGATGACCGAGGCGGGAAAGCTCCTGGTGAGCAGTATCCTGGTGCTGGCTCTGTCGTTCGTCCTGGAGACGGCCGTCGGAATCGGCTGAGCCGCGTCGGCGCCGAAAAGAGTTATCCGGCTTCTCCGCCGATGGTCGGGTATGCCAGACGATGCGGATGCGATGGATCGATGGACCGAACGGCGAAGCGATCCGCAGGGTGTGCACTCGAACACGTGGAAACAGACGCTCGAGGACATGGAGGCGATCGCCGAGGACCGACGCGAGGACGGCTGGGACGTGGTCACCGTCATGGCCGCACACACCGACGCTGTCAGTCGCGACATGGGGGACGACGACGAGTTCGGACTCGTCCACATCATTCCGAACAACCACGCCGAGCGATTCACCGACATGTTCGACAGCGACGCGTTCACCGAGTACCTGGCCTACGGGACCGAAGTCGAGAAGTTCATGTACGTGGTCACGGAGTTGATCGACCCGGAGCGAGAACGATCGATCCTGATCGCGTGTCGATACGACACGGTTCTGGCGCCGGGAATGGCCGCATCGGCCGAGGACGAGGGAGTCCTCTACACGCACGTGAAAACGATCGACGGAACCACCCTCGGTACGTTCGAACACGAGGAGTACGCGCCGTTGCTCTCGAAGTCGAGCACGTAACCCATCTAGCTGAACAGGAGTCGATACAATCGCAGTAACGAAAGCGGGATATCCGCGTACTTTTGGTTCTCGACCGGTGAGACACTGTCATGGCTCCCCACACACTCGACGAGGAACTGGTCGCCGAATTGACCGAGACGAGCGGCGTTCCCGGGTACGAAGACCGGATTCGGGCGGTCGTTCTCGATGAACTGTCCGCGGCCGTGGATCACGTTCGAACAGACGCGATGGGCAACGTGGTCGGGACGATCGAGGGCGACGCGGACTACTCGGTCGCGATCGCAGCCCACATGGACGAGATCGGGTTCATGGTCAGTCACGTCGAGGGCGACGAGGGAAGCGGCGGCTTTCTGGAACTCGATCCACTGGGCGGCTGGGACGCCCGCGTACTGAAGGCCCAGCGCGTGACCGTCCACACCGACGACGGCGACGTTCAGGGTGTCATCGGATCACCGCCGCCGCACACGCTCGATCCCGAGGACCGCGAGTCGCCACCGGAGGTCGAGGACGTGTACGTCGACCTGGGACTGCCCTACGAGGAGGCGAACGAACGCGTCTCCCCTGGTGACCTGGTCACGATGGATCAGACGACCGCGTTCGTCGGCGAGACCGTCACCGGCAAGGCACTCGACGATCGGATCTGCCTCTACGCGATGCTGGAGGCCGCCAAAATGATCGAAGACCCGGCCGTCACGCTCCACTTCTGTGCGACCGTCCAGGAGGAAGTCGGCCTCCGTGGTGCACGGGCCCTCGGCGTCGACGTCGATCCCGATCTCGCGGTCGCCCTCGACGTGACGGTGGCGAACGACGTCCCCGAGTTCGACGAGGGCGAGCACGTGACCCGGCTCGGCGAGGGCACGGCGATCAAGCTCAAAGACAGCAGCGTCATCACGAGTCCAAAAGTCCACCGTCGAATGCGCGAGGTCGCCGAATCCGAGGAGATCACCCACCAGACGGAGATACTCCCGGCTGGCGGCACCGACACGGCCGGCTTCCAGCACACCTACGGTGCGAAACCCGTCGGCGCCCTGTCTATTCCGACGCGGTACCTCCACACAGTCACGGAGATGGCACATCGAGACGACGTCGAAGCGACCGTCGACCTGCTTTCGGCGTTCCTCGAGAGCGAAACCGGCGACCACGACTACACGTACTGACCAGGCCGACGGTGAATCGCCACGACGGGTCACTCGCGCGAATCCGGGATCGGATCGGCCCCAATGTCCCTTCGTCAGACCACACGTCTCAGAACGACGAACAGTCGCTCCCAGCCCCACCGACCGCCGGTTCGATCAGTTCCCGTCACCGGGCGCGTCGTGGACGACCAGGTCGATATCGCGAGGCGAGCCCTCGAGGTCGGCGACGAGCCGGCTGAGGACGCGTTCGGCCTCGTCGTACAGGCGCGGCCGAATCCGCCGAACGACCCAGTCGAGCGAGACGAATCGGGGAAGGCTGACCGCGTCCGGGTCGGCCGAGTGAGGGTCGAACCGAACTTCGAAGTAGAGTCGACTCGCCGGCCCATCGCCGTCGTGTTCGTCCGCCGAAAGTCCCTCGACGCGCCACTCACCGGTTGCGTCGAGGTCGGCGGTGAGTCGCCAGGCGAGCCGATTCGGTTCCTCGACTTCGATTACTTCGGAGTTGACGGTGTAGGAGAGTTTCCACCACGAGAAGTGAAGGGCGTACCGGGTCCCGGCGCCGCCGGAGCCCGTCGCGGTGACGCTGTCCAAGTGCTTCGCGTAGGTCGGATAGTCGGGAAAGGCCCGGACCGCCTCGAAGACGGTTTCCGGATCGCGATTGACGATCGTACTGAGCAGGATCCGGTCCACGACCCCGCATTCGCGTCGACCACGGTAAATCTTCCCGACTCTCCGGCCCGCGAACCGATACCGTTGTCACCGGGGCCGCCCATCGACCGACCATGCACGACGTCCTCATCGTCGGTGGCGGGGTCGCGGGGCTCTCGGCGGCGATCTTCACCGGTCGTGCGGGCCTCGACACCCTCGTCGTCTCCGCCGACGAGTCGATCCTCGCTCGAAACGCGAGTCTCGAGAACTATCCGGGGTTTCCGGCCGGAATCGACGCGCGAACGTACCTCGATATGATCCGCGACCAGGCCGAGCGGGCGGGCTGTGCGTTCGAGTCGGATCGGATCCGCGCGGTCGCCGCGCGCGTCGAGAGTGATTTCGCGGCCGGCTTCGACGTCCGTGGCGAGGACGGGGCCTACGAGTCGCGCCGGGTGATCGCGGCCTCCTGGCCCGATAGCGAGTTCCTGACCCCGCTCGACGTGGGCCGGATCCAGCGCGGGAGCAAGTACGTCGTCGACGTCGACGAGTCGGGTCGGACGGCCGTCGACGGCGTCTACGCCGCGGGTCGGGTCGCGGGCGAACCGCACCAGACGATCGTCGCAGCCGGCCACGGCGCCCGGGTCGCACTCGCGGCCATCCAGGACAGCGAGACGCCGTTCTATCACGACTGGGTCGCCCCCGAGGGGTACTTCACCGGGCGCGACCGTGCCGTCCCGCCGGCCTGTGAAGAGATCGACGACGCCGAGCGACGCGAGCGCGACGAGCGGGCCAGAGCGGCGCTGCGTTCGTATCTCGCGGACCCGAACGACCGGAACCCGACGATGCACCCGAGCGTCGAGCGCGACTGAGCTGGCCCAGGACGTGACGAGGCGGGTCGGTCGCCGGCTGCGGAGACCGGCTGTGTTCACACTCCGGGTAGCGTTTATTCCGCCCGGAGCCCGTACCCCACCCATGGCCAAGGTAGCGATCACCGGTGGTACCGGCTCGGTCGGGGAACAGGCGCTCGAGGCGCTCGACGATCACGAGACGACCGTCCTGGCTCGAGGGTCCGACGACGACGTAGACGTCGTCCGGCTCGACGTGACGGATCGAGAGCGGTTCGTCGACGTCCTCGACGGCCACGACGTGCTCGTCCACCTGGCGGCGAACTCGTCGCCGTTCGCCGAGTGGGACGACGTCGTCGAGCCGAACATCGAAGGGACGTACAACGCCTACCGGGCGGCGGTCGAGTGCGGCGTCGACCGGGTCGTCTTCGCGAGTACCAACCACGTCGTCCACATGTACAACGCGGCCGATCCGTCGGAACCCGAGTCCCTCGTCGACCGGCCGCGTCCGGTTTCCCCGGACGAGCCGGCGCGGCCGGACTCGTACTACGGCATCAGTAAAGTGACCGGCGAGGCACTCGGCGCCTACGCGGCCGACCGACACGACCTGACGGTCGTCAACCTTCGCATCGGCTGGTTGCTCGAGCCGGCTGAACTCAGAGAGACCCAGGACGAGCCGGCCGAGCACGCCCACTTCGCTCGCGCGATGTACCTCAGTCCACGAGATTGCCGGGACGCCATTCGACGGGCCGTAACCGAACCCATCGTCGAGTCGCCGCTTACCTGTCACATCGTCTCTCGAAACGACGATCGATACTTCTCGACCGTCGAGGCGGCGGCGGGACTCGGCTACCGGCCGCGTGACAACGCGGCGGAAGTCCTCGAAAATAGCTAGCGATCAGAGCGTCACCGCACGTCAATGGTCGTGATCGACTGACACTGGCATCGTTCGAGAGGTCAACGTTTAACCCGTCCGGGCCGTAACCTCGGGTCGAATGTCGATGCTGGAAGGCGTCTCCGTCGCCGTCGGGGTGTCGGGGTCGATCGCCGCGATCAAGACCGTCGAACTCGCCCACGAACTCCGTCGGCGCGGTGCCGAGGTCCGGGCCGTGATGACCGACAGCGCTCGCGGCATCATCCACCCCGACGCGATCGAGTACGCGACGGGGGCCCCCGTCGTCACCGAGCTGACCGGCCAGGCGGAGCACGTCGAACTCTGCGGGACGGACGGCTGGGCGGACGTGTTGCTGATCGCCCCGGCGACGGCGAACACCGTCGGAAAGCTCGCAGCCGCCATCGACGACACACCGGTGACGACGACGGCGACGACCGCGATCGGGGCGGGCGTCCCAGTCGTCGTGGCCCCGGCGATGCACGAGCCGATGTACGACCACCCGGGCGTGCTGGCGGCGATCGACGCCGTCGAATCCTGGGGCGTCGAGTTCGTCGATCCACGCATCGAGGAGGGAAAGGCGAAGATCGCCACCGAGTCGGCGATCTGTACGGCCGTCGCTCGCGCGGCCGGCGATCGACCGCTCGACGGTGCCCACGTCGTCGTGACGGCCGGGGCGACCGGTGAGCCCATCGACCCCGTCCGGGTCCTCACCAACTACTCGTCCGGACGGATGGGGCGGG
>SLIS01000263.1 GCA_007135505.1 Halovivax sp. | reverse complement strand
TCAATGAACGACTCGGATTGGACGTGCCGGTTCCGTGTGGCGAGGCGGCCCCACTCCGCGAGGCCGTCCTCTATCCACGACGCCGGGAGCCCGATCTCCGCCCCGAGCGCCGCCAGTTCCCGCGGGGCGCGCAACTCCAGTTCGGTGGTTGGGTGTCCACTCACGACGTACGGTGCGTCGTAGTATGAGACGATCTCGTAGAGCTTTCGCATATCCTGCAGCGCTCGAACCCGTCGCCCGCCACTGGTTCGAAGTACCGGCCCCAGGTCGAACTCGATTCGGACACCGTTGTCAGCAGCCGCTTTTGCCAGGACGTGATTGACGTCGCCGTCGTCGGTCATCGGCCGCGTGAGGACGTCGACCTTCTCGGATTCGACGGCGAAGCGGTTCATGGAGGGCGTTCCGCCGGCCACCATGAGAATCGTGTAATCGGGCCGGTGGTTGCCGACGGCCCCACTCGCCTGCTCCGCCGACTCGGCCCTGATCTCGACGCCCGACACCACGTCGATGTCGTCGTCACGGGTCGAGACCCGCTCACGGATCGATCCCGTCGCCCCGTTACGGATCACGACGCCGTCGAATCCGTACGTCGCCGCCGTCTCACACACCCTGGCGAGCGCTTCGTCGGCGTCCGGGTCGATGGAGACGGCCTCGTACATACCTGTAGGTCGAAGTGTGGCACCTAATGGATTTCGCCATTCACCCTCCTATGGGTAGTCCAGGCGAGAAAGACATAGGTCAATGAACGACTCGAGAGAGAGAGAGAGAGAGAGAGAGAGAGAGAGAGAGAGAGATCCGATCGCCGTTCAGTTCAGCATGCTCTGGGCGACCGTCGCGAGCTGACCGTTGTCGGCGTCCGCGAGCCGGTCGTCACCGATCTTGAGTCGGAGGCGTGGTCGGCCGACGTCGATCGGGACCTTCTCGGTGTCGATCAGGCCCATGTCCTCGAGTTTCGTCTTCGTTCGGCTGAACGTCGCCTTCGATGCGATGCCGACGTCTTCGCCCCACTTGCTGATGTCGTACAGCAGCGCCTCGTTTCGGGCGGCGACCAGCAGGGAGATGGTGACCTCGTCGAGCCCGTCGCCGTCTCCGCGGGCGGTTTCGAGCGACCCGAGAATCGTGGTGAAGTCCTCCTCGGCTTCCGGACTGATCTCCTCCGAGAGGGTCTCGCGGACGCGGCTGATCGGCGGAGTGCGCAGGCTGAAGTCCGCCGCCTCCTCCCACCGATCCGCGTACGTATCCATGGTTGCCTCCACGAACTCGTCGTCGTCGGCGACCAGGCCGCCAACCCGATCGGCCGCGTGGACGATGGCGACGACGGACGATTCGGTGACCAGCAGCGAGTTCTCCGGAGTCTCCTCGAGTGTGCGGAGTTCGAGCGCACCCTCGTCGATCAGGTCAGCTGCGTTGCTCGCGACGATGAAATCGTCCATGACGTCCTTGAGCGTCCGTTCGTCGGCCAGCATGTGAACGCTCGGGAGCTCGCCATCGAAGTCGATCGCGACGTCGACGAAGTCCTCGATGGCCCCCCAGGAAGGGTTGACCATGTATACGTCGCCACTCGCGTCCTCTAGGACGGTTTTCACGATATCGTCAATTTGCCGGTTCAGTAAATTCGAGTTCATTGCCATACAGAAGTAAAAGAGGCGACCCTACTTAATTTTGATGGCCGTTCTCAAGCCGCAACGATATCTAAGGAACCAATGAACCCGTTCACGGCCTTGGTTCTTGGGAGGCGATCGTAAAATCCAATGGTAATTGGACGGATAATAGCTTAGAACTGTCGTTATCGAGTACCGATTCGAAACCAACAGTCGCGAAAATTGTCAATCATTTCGGCAGTTTCAGGTAAGTTTATATAACTTACGGCCAATGCTCAGTTCGCATGGGTGTCAAACACGATTTTGCGCTTTGTGGCGTATTCCAGCGCGTATGGAATCAAGCAACCGATACCGATAACTATCGAAAAGCGAGTGGCACGTCGAACTACGGCGACAGCAACCGATCGAATGCCATCGAGGGCTTCCTCCGGCTTCGGGCGAAGCGGGTCAGTTCGTACGGCGGCCCCTGATTCCGGTTCAACGCGCGAGCTGTGGCCACAGTTCCTGTGACCAGCACAGGTCGCCGTCGTAGATTACCGGTGCCTCGGACTCGGCGAGGAACGTGACGAGTTCGTCCCGGTCCAGGACGAAATTCGATTCGTTTCCACACAACATCGAATACTCGTTGTCCGGCGCGTGTGGGAAGTAGTACGACCCAGTCACCTGGGTCGAGTAACACTCGAGCGTCAGCAGAAACTGATCGTTCTTGAGTCCGTCGACGGTGATCGTAGTCGGGGTACGATGTTCACCCTGGGTAAGCGTGTGCGTTCCATCACCGACGACCGTGTAATCTTTCCCCATCATGATACGTCGACGAGCGAGACCCATCGCTCGCTCGATGCTGAACCCGTTGACCAGCAATTTTGCGAACGTCGAACCGACTTTCACTGCGTGCTCGTTCAACACCTGACTGAACGTGACGGCGCCGGCGACGCTTCCCTTCTCGATCAGGGTCTGACCCTCGTGGAAGGACCCGCAGGCGTTCAGAAAGAACGTCTCCACGGCACATTCCTCTAGCGAGGAGGCCGACAGGTAGCCGTCCGGACACCGAAACCCCTCGTTCTCACAGTGGCCGATGTAGTGGACGAAGTCGAGTGACGATTCGAAGATCGAACGCAGTTGCGCCACCGTACAGGCTTCCCGCACCGTCACGTCGATCGGTAGGTCCTCGGCCCGGTCGTGATAGATGTCGAAGACGTCCTCGTGTTCGCCCGACATCGCCGGGTCGTTGAGGACGACGCAGATGGACGTCTCGTCGCTGGGTGTATCGAGGTATTCGAGTCTGTTGAGGTAGGCCGACTGTGAACACTTGAAGACGTCTATCGGGACGCCGTCGGCGAGCCAGCCGTGGGCCTTGCCGCCGCGAAGCTCGGGTTTGACGACGTCGACCGACGCGACCTCGCCCCCCAGCGACCGCTCGGACCCCTCACGTTCCGTTGCATCGCGACCACCGCGATAGAAGTCCTCGAGCGACCGTTCGATCAGCTCGCTCCCGTCGAGCTCGGACGTACTGGGGAGATAACACAGGCTCAATCGGTCGAGCAGGAATGGCAGGACCGGCACCCGTCGAGCCTCGGGCTCGACGTACATCGAGAGGTGCCACTCCGGGAGGCGATGCTCGATCGCGTGGAACGGCACGTCGAGGTACGTCGAGAGTCGTACGTCCGGCGTCGCCTCGTAGAGGCGGTCGGCGTCCAGCCCGAGGATCTCCAGCAACCGGAGTTCGGAGAGATTTGTCGCATACGGTCCGACATTTCGAACCAGACAGTCGAGGAAGAACGCCGTCCGGAGTAACCGCTCGACCTCGCGCTGGAGATCGGGAAGCGGCGGGAGCCGGACCTCACGGTCCAGTTCACTGAATCGAATTCGAGGAGCGTCGACATCGGCTGTCTCGACCGACGCTTGCAAGTAATACGCCAACGGCGCCGTGACGAATATCGGTTCGAACCGCGCTGGCAAGAGGAGTTCGATACCGGATTTCGGTCGCCGACTCGCGATGTGGTCCGGGACGGAAACCCGTTCGCCACGTTCGATCAGCGGGGGATGTCCCCGAAGCGTCGGATACGTCCGATCCGGCCCGTCCGTCTTGTGTGACGACGGAAGGTACGTAAGCGCCGTCGCTACGCCGGCTGGTGTCTCCGGGACGGTAATCGTGCCGGCGGGAAACTCGTGACGGCTGCGAAAGCCCAGAACGATCCCGCGTCGGTCCGGGAGGGTGATGACGACCGACTCGAAGTCTGTCGTACGCTCGATTCGGACCCGTCCCGAGACACGGACGTACGTCTTGATCTCCGTGTCGACGTCGATCAGGTACGCACCGTCCGGGAGCGAAAGCGGTTCGCCAGCCGGATCGAGCTCGTACTGCGTGTTCGTCTCCAGGTCACGAACGTAGACCACGGCGTGGGGGAATCGAAGTTGCGAGGCTGTCGCCTCGATCACCTCGTCGACGGGCCTCGCGATATCCGCATCGGTCGCCCCGACGCCGGATAGATCGCCGGAGACGGGCACCTCCGTAGTGTCAGTGTCGACGATACGGAGGTAGTCGCCGGCCACCTCCCACTCGATCATTCAGCCAGGTGAATGGTACCGAAGGTAATTAGGTGTATCGAAGAAGGTCCATTTGGCGAACCGTTCCGCTATCGGCCGGGACGACGAGGAGTGGAGAGAGGTACACTTATAGACGGGCCGGGCACCGGTATCGAACATGCACCACGACCGCACCCGGGCCGTCGATCCCGCCGTCGCGGAGGCGCTCGAAGCGGAAGTCGATCGACAACGTAACTCGCTCCAGATGATCGCCAGCGAGAATCACGTCAGTGAGGCGGTTCTCGACGCGCAGGGCAGCGCGTTGACGAACAAGTACGCCGAGGGATACCCGGGTGAACGGTACTACGGCGGCTGTGAGTACGCCGACAAGATCGAGCGCCTCGCGATCGATCGGGCGGCTGCACTTTTCGGCGCAGAACACGTCAACGTCCAGCCGCATTCCGGGACGCAGGCCAATCAGGCCGTCTACTTCGCGATGCTGGAGCCGGGCGACCGAATTCTCTCGCTCGACCTGAGTCACGGTGGCCACCTGAGCCACGGTCACCCGGCCAACTTCACGGGCCAGCTCTACGAGGTCGAGCAGTACGAGGTCGATCCGGAATCCGGATACCTCGACTACGACGGACTGGCCGAACAAGCGGCGGCGTTCGATCCGGACATCGTCGTCTCCGGATTCTCCGCGTACCCGCGGGAAGTCGAGTGGGAACGGATCCAGTCCGTCGCCGACGAGGTCGACGCGCTCCACCTCGCCGACATCGCCCACATCGCGGGACTGGTCGCAGCCGGCGTCCACGATTCACCAGTTGGGATCGCCGACTTCGTCACCGGTAGTACGCACAAGACGATTCGATCCGGTCGGGGTGGCATCGTCATGACGGACGAAGAGTACGCCGACGACATCGATTCGGCCGTCTTCCCCGGTGGGCAGGGTGGTCCCCTCATGCACAACGTCGCCGGCAAAGCAGTCGGGTTCAAGGAGGCCCTCCAGCCCGAGTTCGAAGCCTACGCCGCACAAACCGTCGCGAACGCGAGAGCACTGGGCGAAACGCTCGCCGATCACGGATTCTCGCTGGTCTCCGGCGGAACCGACAACCACCTCGTGCTCGTCGATCTCCGCGAGTCACATCCAGACACGTCCGGTGGCGACGCGGAAGTCGCACTCGAGGCCGCGGACATCGTCCTCAACGCGAACACGGTGCCCGGCGAGACGCGAACTCCGTTCGACCCGAGCGGCATTCGAGCCGGCACGCCGGCACTCACGACCCGCGGGTTCGACGAACGTGACGTCGAACGGGTCGGCGACATGATCGCACGCGTGATCGACGCACCCGACGACGAATCGGTCCGGGAATCGGTCCGCGAGGAAGTCGCCGAGCTCTGTGCGGCAAATCCACTGTACGAGTGATCGACCGGAATTGCGACCACGCCGCGGGCGCATCGATCGAGGCTCGCGAGGTAACTGTCTCACGGTGACATCGCGCAGCACCTTGCCGTCGCTTCAGTCGTCAGCTGATCCTTCGCGCAGGTGGCTCGTCCGTTCTACGTCGAATCGGAGCCTGTACCGTCTTCGTCACTGATCGGGTCGTCACGGGACGACGAATGCTGTTCGCGTTCACCGGCCTCGGCTTGCGCTGTCGAACTGGATTCGCGTTGGACGTCGAGTTCGTCCGTGAGTACCCCAGTTACGGCCCGGAGGTCCGCGATCGTCCCGGCGTCCACGGAGACCAGCACGCCGGTCGTTTCGCTCGTGGCGACGTGCAGGACCGTCGCCCCCGCAAATACGCGACAGGTACAGCGGAGATCGCCATGGGCGTATAGTGAGTCCAGATTGGGCCGATCCAGTGCCTCGAGCCGAAGTGTTCTGAACACGCGATCGTAATCTCGTTCGTCGTACTGGACCGCCACGTCGTCGCGGAGGAACTGGAAGTCGAACGCGTCGCCATCGTACCAGGCGACGCTGCGAAGGGCCTCCCCGAACCGGTCGGCCACCGCGTCGTGCAGGGTCACGAGCTGGCGTTCGAACATACCGACCGATACGGCCAGATTCACTTAAATTGATACGCGGAATCGACGTGGAAACCGAAGATCATGAGATGACGGCCACCACGGCCCCTGTCGAGACGAACTGACACCGGTGGTACTCACGGCGGCGGTGCCAGTCGAACCCACTACAAAAGACCGGCCTGACGGGGTGGCGAGCCCGATGACGCCTCCGACAGTATGATAATCGTCGGCACTCGTCGTTGAAGTGATGGCCGAACTTATCGACGGGAACGCGGTCGCACAGGAGATACGATCCGAGCTCGAGGGGGCGATCGAAACGCTGACCGACGCCGAGGCGCAGCCGGGGCTCGCGACCGTCCTGATGGGCGACGATCCGGCGAGCCAGACGTACGTCGACATGAAACAGCGCGACTGCGAGGAAGTCGGTATCGCCGGACACCACGTCGATGTCGATGGCAACGCGTCGGCCGAGACCCTGTACGAGACCATCGAGGAGCTGAACGAGGACCCGTCGATACACGGCTACCTGGTCCAGGATCCGGTTCCAGATCACGTCGACTACCGCGAGGTGATCCGTCGAATCGCTCCCGAGAAGGACGTCGACGGCTTTCACCCCGAGAACGTCGGACGGCTCGTCGCCGGAGACGCTCGCTTTCGACCGTGCACCCCACACGGGGTCCAGAAACTGCTCGAAGCGTACGACGTCGACACGGACGGCGCCGACGTCACCATCGTCGGCCGATCGCGGATCGTCGGCAAACCCCTCGCGAACCTCCTCGTCCAGCGGGCCGACGACGGAAACGCGACCGTGACGCTCTGTCACTCCCACACGAAGGACCTCGCCGAGAAGACGCGAGCGGCGGACATTCTGATCGCCGCCGTCGGCGTGCCAGCGCTGATCGACGAATCGATGGTCGGCGAGGGCGCGGTCGTTATCGACGTCGGCATCAACCGGGTCGACGCTGACACCGAGAAGGGCTACGAGCTCGTCGGCGATGTCGACTCCGAGGCCGTCCGTGACCGGGCGAGGTTGCTCACGCCGGTCCCCGGCGGCGTCGGCCCCATGACGCGCGCGATGTTGCTCTACAACACGGTCGCCGCCGCGAGTGAACAGGAAGGCGTCGACGTCGACTTGCCCTGACGTCGATACCGGCCCTTGAGACACAGCTATTTCACGTCTCCTGGTCTATCCACACCCATGAGTGACGAATCGATTCCCGTCAGTGCCTCGCCACCGGACAGCCCGATGCGAACGACCGGGACGGATCACGTCACGATCTGGGGATCGAATGCGGAGGACACGATTGCGTTCTACCGAGACGTCCTCGGTATGCCACTCGTGCTCCGCCAGCCGAACCTCGACGACCCGTCCCAGACGCACCTGTTCTTCGATTCGGGCGACGGGCGGATCGTCACCTTCTTCGTCGGAGACAGACCCTCGAACGCCAGCCCCCAGCGCGGCGGTGTGGGGTCGGTCCACCACCTCGCCTTCCGCTTCGAACCGGATCGATTCCGGAACGTCATGGACGCTCTCGACGATACCGGACGAGGTTACAACGTCTTCGACCGCGGCATCTTCCAGTCGTTATACACCCACGACCAGGACGGACTGGTCATCGAACTCACGACCGACAAGTACGATATCCCGGACGATCGGCGGGCGGAAGTCCTGGCGACGACCCAGCGAATCCGGGAGGAAGATGGCGCCGAGTACGCCAAGGACCACCACCTCGAAGCCGCCCTGAAGGAACTCGACATCGAGGTGACGGCCCACGACCTGCCGGATGCGGCGAGCGGCGTCGGCGACGTCGAGTGACCGGGAAGGCAACTGCGAGCCGGCCGGCGAAATCCGTCGTATCTGACAACTCACTGGAGGCGGTCCAGGTGTGTTTCGACCGCAGCCAGCGACTCGTCTTCCCCCCGGAGGACGGACGAGAGCGTGCGAGTTGCGACGAGAAGTGTCTCGGCCGTCTCCGGTTCGACGTCCCCGTCAAGTTGCTCGAACCGCGTTACGTGATCGCCCAGGAGGCCTAGGAACGTCCGAACGTCGTCATCGACGTCCCGACCGTCGATCCACTCCCGGAGGTCCCGCCGGTAATCCCGGACGGCGCGAGCGACCGCCAGTCCCCGGGCGGCGGCGAGCGATCGAGGGACGTCGGCCGATGGGGGTCTCGATCCGTCGTCGACGGACCTGAGCAACGCCAGGAGGTACAGGTGCTCGTCCTCGGTGAGCGTGCGCTTTGGCGTCGCGAGATGCGCACCGTATCGAAGTTCGAGCGCTCCGACGTACGCGTCGTCGAGCGCTTGTAGCGATCCGCCGGAGACGAAGCCCCGTCTCCGGACGTACGTCCGGCAGGTATCCGCGGCCCGCTCCAGCAGTTCGTCGATCGGTGCGTCGTCGATATCTCGACGAACCGGGGTGAGATCGAGCGTTGCTGGCGAATCGGTGTGCAGCCGCCGCTCACCTCGCCCGGTGCTTCGGATGCTGCCACAGGCCGGACAGTCGACGCTACCGGTCTCGTAGTACGACCAGTGCGTGCCACACTCCGTGCACTCGCGATCCCCCCGAATGTCCATTGTCGAGTCATCGTGGGGCAGCCGGAAAGGACCATCGACACACGCCGCCGCGGATGCGACGCTCCCCGTGGTCCGAATCTGCGGACCGGATCAACGGCTCCTCTGAGAGTCAGCGACGAACGACGAAGGTGAAGGCACCAAGTCCCCCGAGGATGATCGTCAACCAGTACGTACTCACCCGGTAGATGAGTGCGACCGAAAACGCCGCCGCCGGACTCAGCGAGCCGAGTATTATCAGCGCGGCGGTCACAAACCCCTCG
>SLIS01000405.1 GCA_007135505.1 Halovivax sp. | reverse complement strand
CCGCCGTCGGTCGTGCGGACACGTGGTCTCTCTCCGGCGTTACCGCCCTACTTGACCGAGTTGTACAGGTGGGCGAGCGTCCGCATGCTCCAGCTGCCGCGCTCGAGGCTGTAGTAGCTCTCGAGGTCGGGATTGAACTTCGCCTTGTAGCGGTTGATTCGGCGGGTCTCGCCCCCGACGAGGTCGTACGTCTCGAGCCCGCGATCGTGGGCGTCGCGCATGATCGTCCAGTCGAGGAGGTCGTTGAGCGGGACGTCCACGTCGCGGTCGGTGCGGACGCCGCCCATCCAGCGGCCGATCGTGTCCCCGTACCCGACGGCGAGGATGCCGCCGACGAACTCGCCGTCGACGCGACAGACGTACGGGCGGACGGCCCCGCCTTCGGTCCGGTCGGCGAGGTCGACGACGAAGTCGGCGGGGACGTCGAACGAGACGTCCTGGGCGGCGTAGCGATTCGCCACCTGCTCGACGATGTCGACGATGGCCGTGGGCTCGTCCGATTCCTCGATCTCGTAGGCCGCTTCGGGCGTGTTCGTGACGTTGCGGCGCGCGTCGCTGCTGAATCGCCCCAGAAGCGTCTCCGGGTCGGGCGTGACGTCGACGTGGTAGGTGTACTCCGGCGTGACGTCGTAGGCGTTCCACTTGAACGGGCGTGCGTCGGGGAACGCGTGGCTCGTCCTGACGTGGACGTACTTCGGGGCGAGTTCGTCCTCGATCCACTCGAAGCAGCCCTCGACGAAGCGCTCGCGACGTTTCTCGCGCTTTCGCTGTTTGAGCTTCGCGAGGTTCACCATCGCCGGGCCGAGCGTCGGCACCCGGAGGTGTGGCGGCGGCGAGAACACCGTCGTGATCGGCCCCTTGCGCAGCGAGAAGACGGGGAAGACGCCCACCAGCTCCTGGCCCTTGTAGCCGACCAGCGGGTGGAGCGTGGCGCCTGCGTGCTCGGCCAGGGTCCGAAGGGCCTCGTACTCGTGAAACAGCGTCCCCTGCGGGGAGCGGCTCACGGCCCCGTTCCAGCGCGACAGGTCCTCGTCCGTGGCGAGTCCGACGCTCACCATGGTCGATCGGCCGTCCGTTCGGCGCCGGCTCGATTGCGGGATACGACTCGGTTACGGTGCGGTCGCGACAACATAGGTCAGTGATCGTGGGAACTACGCTTTGTAATCACGCGCTTTCCGCGGTGACCGGCCGACTCGCTGAAACAGCCGTGACGCCGATCGTGTCCCGTTCGCCCGGTAGGCACTGACTTCTCCGGGTCGGCGACCACGCCATCTCCCGGCACGGCTCCGCCTTCGAGCGACGGCGACGTTGTTGGATCGGGTCGGCGGATGGTTCGAACCGGTCGGCGAACGCCCTCGATCGGTTGCGGGGCTGGCCGGCCGACGTCCGACGACCGATCGGAACCGTTCGACGAGCGATTGGGACAGTTCGGCAACCGATCGGTATTCGAGTATTAACAAACCCCGTACCGGTCGTAGCTTGGCTACCGACGAATGAAGTGGTTGTTCCCGCAGTCGAACGCGAACTCGTACGGGGCCGGAGAACGTCGATCGGCCGGCGCGGCGACGGACCTGGTACTTCTCGTCGGGTTCGTCCTGCTCGCCGTCGCCGTCCTGCTCGCGTGGAATCCGAACTCCCCGCCGGTCCGCGCGCTGGTCGGCGGTCCCCTGCTGTTTCTGGCACCCGGATACGCCGTCGTCTCGCTGTTGTTCCCCCGCTCGAAGGCGGCTGCCGTGCGGAACGCTGGGCAGGGCGGTTCGACGACGAATGCCGTCTCGACCGTCGGGAGCCAGGCCGGTCGTTCGCTTCACGAGCGGTCCGTCAGCGGCGTGACCGAGGTCGAGCGGGCCGCCCTCGCCTTCGGGACGAGTCTGGCCCTGTTGCCGATTCTCGGACTCATGATCGCGACCGTCGACGGCTTCACCCCGGCGACGGTGATCGTCACCGTGAGTACGTTCGTCCTCGTCGTCGCCCTCTTCGCCCTGGTTCGACGGTACCGGGTTCCACCCCGGGATCGGTACCGCCTCGAGGCCGGGGCCCGACTCAGCGCGATCCGCTCGTTCCTGTTTCCGCGCGGCTCGCCCGCGCTCGCGCTCGTCAATCTCGCGCTCACCGTCAGCGTCCTCCTGGCACTTGGAACGGGCGGCTACGCCCTGCTCGCTCCGCAAGACGGCGAGACCTATACCGGGATGCAACTGCTGTCCGAGGACGACTCGGGCGACCTCGTCGCGGCGGGCTACCCGGACTCGATCGAACCCGGGGAGTCGGTCCCGCTGACCGTCGCCGTCGAGAACCAGGAGGGAACGGCCATGGAGTACACGGTCGTCGTCCAGCAACAACAGTACGCCGACGGGTCGATCGTCGACCGAACGGAACTCGACCGCGTCCAGTACGAGCTGGCCGACGGCGCGACCGGCTACGGCGACCGGGAGGTCACACCGACCGCCGAGGACGGACAGATTCGCCTCGTCTTCCTGTTGTACCCGGACGGGGCAGTTCCATCGGAGCCAACGACCGATAACGCGTATCGCTACACGCACCTGTGGGTCGCGATCGAGTGAGATAGCGCGGCGTCGAGATTGAGTGGGAGGTGTTTCGTAACCGAGTTCAGATGTATCGCGGTCGAGCGAGAAGTGACGAGATTGAGAGCTGCGTGATCCGCGACCAGTCGGTAGTCGACGCTCGCCGGCGAGTGACGGTCCGTTTCCCGTGACCTCGATATTCCCCGAGTGGTTCCGTAAAACAACGTAGAATGTCGTTACCCGGTGACAGTACCGCCATAACAAATCTCCGGAATCGCTTATTCTCGATGGCACGGTATGATCCGTAACAACAAACCCGCTAGTATTGTCGCACTCGCGGCCCTCGTCGCCCTGCTGGTCGCGGTGCTCATGCTGGCCGGCGCGTCCGGGGTCGCCGCTGACGACGACGATGACCTGGACGGGCTGGCGCTCTATCAGTACAACGAAAACGGCGACGGCTACGCGATCGTCCAGGGCGACGAGTGTACGCCGATCGAACCGCTCGGCGACGGTCACCGCACGGCCGAAGAGTACTACGACTACCGAAACCCCAACACGTCACCGTCCTCGTGGACCTACAGCTCGTACGGAACCACGCACCTGCAGGAGGACGACACGAGCATCCTCTTCCTGCACGAGGGCAGTGACGGCCTCAGCCTCATCTTCGTCCACGATCGACTCGACGGCGACACCGAGGGTGGTGCCGCGACGTTCACGATCACCGGCCTGCCCGAAGAGGGTGAGTGGGTCGTCGAGGACGACAACTACGACGGCGCGGACTCGGAGTGGGACCACCGCGAGACCTCGAGTCGCATCACCTCGGTCTGGACCGAGGCCCGCACCGACGGCGGCGCGTTCAACGGCGGGCTCGACGACGAGTTCGCGATCACGATCACGCCCGCGTTCAACGAGCTGGCCGACTTCCAGGTCTTCGACGGCGAGGTGACCGACTGGCAGGTCGTCTCCGGCCAGGATCACGACCCCGACCGGACGTCACTCGACATGCACGAACCCATCGAGATCCGCAACGGCGGTTGCACGATGGTCTCCGACGTCGAGGTCAACCGAACGGCGACTGTCGGCGATGTCGTCGACGTGGAAGCGACGATCGTCAACGGTGGCGACGAGGATCGGACCGTTACCGTCCCGATCGCGATCGACGGCGAGGTCGTCCACGAGGAAGAAGTGACGGTCAACGCGAACGGCTCGACGACGGTCCAGTCCTCGATCGCCTTCGACGACCACGGCACGCAGACGGTCTCGGCCGGCGCGGCGGCCACGAACGTGGACGTCGCCGCGTCCGACAGCGAGGGACTCCCCGGATTCGGCATCGTGGTCGCGCTGGTGGCGATCCTGGCTGCCCTGGGACTCAGCTACCGGCGCGAGTAAGTGCCGGACTGCTGACGGCCGTCGAATCGCTCTCGTATTGCGCTTCTTTCGGTGCTGTGGTCGGGATGGCCCGTCACTGGATCGACCGAGCGACACGGAACAATAGACCGGTCGTGTCGTGAAATCGGTGAGAGACGGAGCCCTCCGCACGAAGGCCGTCGAATCCCTAGGCGCCCGGCTCGCGTGAGACCGCGGATACCGGGTTCGACAACTAGCGACCCCACCGGAAACGGTTCGACGGGTCTTTCGGCTTTCTAGCCCGCCCCCTCGAGGGCTCGCCTGTAGACCTCGAGAATTCGCTCTCCCATTCGGTCGAGTCGGACGTCTTCGACGGCGGTTCGACCGTCCGGCGCCTCCGACGCTTCCAGTGCGTCGGACAGGTTCCCGGCCAGTTCCTCGGCCGAGTCGCCGACGCCGCACGCCTCGACGGCCGCCACTCGCTCGGGGACGTCACCGACGGGCGTCGAGACGACGGGTGTGTTACACGCGAGTGCTTCTTTGACCGTACTCGGCGACCCCTCCCGGTGGGAGGTGAGCAACAGCGCGTCCGCGGCGTTCATGTACAGCGGCATCAGGCGGTAGTCCAATCCCGTCGTCACGCGAAGGGCGACCGGCTCGTCGAGCTGGCGCTCGGTGCGCTCCACGACTCGCTCCGCTAGCGGGTAGTTCTTCACCGTCCGGTCGGGGTGGTACGGAAAGAGGACCTGGTGACCGTCGGTCGGCCAGCCGACGACGTTCCGGGCGTCGCGTCGATTCAGCGGCCGAAAGCGATCGACGTCGATCCCGTAGGGGATGACCGTCGCGTCGCGAGACAGGAGCGATCGCATCTCCTCGCTCACGACGATAACCGCATCGCAGAAGCGCGCAAGCTGGTTCGTCACCGGTCCCAGTCGGCCCATCAGGTCGCTGCCGACGAGACTGGTCACGACCGGCACCTGCCGTTGGGCGAGCGCGGCCGGGATCGTCAGTCCGAAGTTCGCGTGCACGAGGTCGTAGTCGGTCGTACACCGCTTCCTGACGGCCGGACAGAACCGGAGGTAGTCGAACGCCCGGCGGCCGTTCTCGGCGGTCCGTGGCACCTCGAGGACGTCGCTCTCGACGCCCAGCGCTGCCAGGGCCTCGACCTGATTGGTCACGTACGTCGCGTCGGCGTTCGTCGTCAACTGTAACACGCGCATGGTTGTCAGGAGGATGGTCGGTCCGCCTCGTCGGCGGGATCGGTGATCCGGGTCGACGGATCCGGCCCGCTCACGAGTGCCACCACTTGTACGCCTTCAGGAGGGGTTTCGTGCCGGTCGAGGTCCGTTCGAGGATGTAGTACGTCGCGAGTTCGGGGTTGAACTTCGCCTTGTAGTCCCAGAGGCGCTCGATGTTTGCGCCGGACAGTTCGGCGACGTCGCAGCCGGCCGCTCGCGCCTCGCGGATCGAGTGCCAGTTGAGGAGGTCGTTGATCGGCGCGTCGACCGGCTCGTCGGGCTTCGGGACGCCCTGCCAGAAGGTAAGCCGACCGTCGTGGACGAGCGAGAAGCGGCCGGTGACGGGTTCGCCGTCGACCGCGAGCCGGTAGACGCGCACCGCCCCGTCGGGCAGCGTGTCGGCGACCGTCTGAAGGAAGTCAGCCGAGAGCGGGAACGTTTCCCCCTGCTCGGTGAAGCGTCGGTCGAGCTGGGCGGCCAGGAACTCGATCGTGTCGCTACCGGCGTCCGAGATCCTGACGTCGGTTTCGGCGTCCGGGTCGACGAGCAACTGGCCCCCATCGGTCATCGCGGCGTCCGGTCGGTAGTGGTCCTGGATGGAACTTCGCGCGTCCCGGGAGAAGGACCGGAGCAACGGCGAATCGTCGCGATCGATGTCGAGTTCGTAGGTAAATCGTGGCGTGACGTCGAATCCCCGCCAGCGGAACGGGCGGACCTCCTCGAATCCGGTGTTGGTGACGATCCGGACGTAGTGTGGCTCGACCTCGTCGTCGAGCCAGGCGATGCAGGCCTCGACGAACTCCTTGGTCCGCAGGGTGGCCTTGCGGTACTTGATATTCGGATCGAGCATCATCGCCGGACCGAGGTGTGGAATGCCGGCGTGGGGCGGCGGCGAGTACGCGAGCCTGAGCGGCCCCTTCGAGTCGACAAAGAGCGGGAGGATCCCGATCGGGTGCTCGCCGTTCTTGCCGACCAGCAAGCGGAATTCCGTCCCCGTCGCCGACGCGATCGCCGTCAGGAATTCGTGACGGTGAAACAGCGATCCACCAGCCGCTCGATCGACGTACGTGTTCCACTCGTCGTCGTCCGTGATCCGGTGAACGTCAATCATTCGTGGTCGTCTGCTAACTCGCCACCACCGCCGTCACAAAAAGTAGCGGGCTGCTACCCGCCGAGAACCGGGCGCTATCCGGCTCGAACTGGATAACTACCCCCTCGATGCCCGTCCTCGTCCAGCACGGTCGATCGCGGGGCCGCCGGTGCGATCGTCGCCTGCTCGGCGAGACGCTCCGTCGACCGCGTGAACCGACTCGCGTCAACCGACGATCGCGGCGACAGGGACCACGTCGGGGCTGCAGACCTGCATTCGAACCGGGCCTCCGTTCACGGACGTGGGTTCCGGTGTGGCCGTGGTAGTCGCCGCTTTCGAGTGATTTTCACCGTCGGTGTCCGCGGGGGACCAGGCCGTGAGATCGGTCGGCCCCGCGGCCGCACCCCTGGAACGGACTCCGTAACTAACCCCCGTCGAACAGTCATCGCGTTCAGACTGACCAATGAACGCACACGACTGGCGTCGGACCGCGACGGCCGTGGCCGTCGGCGCGATCGCACTGCTGTTCGTCGTGGCCCTCGCCACGGCACTCGGCGCGCCCGCCGCGGCCGATTCCGACGACGCGACGACGGACGAGTCCGACCTCGAACCGCTGGAATCGGACGGGTACGCGGTGGTCCAGGGCGACCGGTGCATCCCGGTCGAACCGCTCGGTGACGGCCATCAGACGGTCGAGGAGTACTACGACTACCGGAATCCCGACACCGATCCGGATTCGTACACCTACAGCTCCTACGGGACGACGCACCTCCAGGCGGACGACACGAGCATACTCTTCCTGCACGAGGGCAGCGACGGACTCAGCCTGGTCCTGGTCCACGACCGGCTGGAGGGCGAGACCGACGGCGGTTCCCTGACGATGCAGATCGACGACCTGCCCGCCGACGGCGAGTGGGTGGTCGAGGACGACGACTACGAGGGCCAGGACGACGTGTTCGACCACCGGGAGACCTCGAGTCGCATCACGTGGGTCTGGGCCACCGGCCGGACCGACGGCGCGGCGTTCAACGGCGGCCTCGACGACGAGTTCGCGATCACGATCACGCCCGCGTTCAACGAGCAGGCCGACTTCCGGTACGATACCGGCGGCTACGACGGCCAGCTGACAGACTGGGAGGTCCTCTCCGGCGAGGACCACGATCCGCAGCGGACCTCGCTCGCGATGGACGAAGCGGTCGTCGTTCGATCCGGCGGCTGTACCGCCGTGACGGACCTCGACGTGAACGAGTCGGCCACCGTCGGTGACGAGGTGACGATCACGGCGACGGTGACGAACGGAGGGGAGGGCCCGGAGACGGTGACCGTGCCGTTCGTCGTGGGCGGCGAGATCGTCGACGAGCAGGACGTGACGCTCGACGCCGGGGAGTCGGCGACGCTCTCGACGACGGTCCCTGCCGACGACGTGGGGAGCCTGACTGCGTCGGTCGGCGAGACGGCCGCGACGGTTGAGGTTGCGGACGCGAGCGTGAGTGACAGGTTACCCGGGTTCGGAATCGGCGTCGCATTGGTGGCGATCGTGAGCGTGCTGGTGCTTCTCGGACGTCGCGACCGCCGGCGATAACGGGAGAATTGCCGAAGCACCGACTCCCCAACTGGTCGAGCTACATTCACTGCACCCGGTCGAGCTACATTCCCACAGGTGGTCGAACTTATACTGTGTGAATCGCGTGGTTCGATCGGTTATAGGGAGTCTATACGGAACGAGATTGCCTTTCCAAGGTTACGTGAACTAAATAACGGAAACCCGTCGGAAACGAAGTATATGGCTGACACGGATCCGATACGGGTCGGTATCTTGAGCGATCCGTATTGTTACGCGTGGCAAGCTCGGGCGATAGAACGGGTGCGTGAAGAGCTTGCCGTCGATATACCGCTGGTGGTCTACAACGACAGCAAGAGAGATCGTGACGAACCGACCACGCCGGAGCAACTCGATCGTGGGGCGGTTTCCCACCTCGTCGACGGTCTCCGCCGGGAGAAGGCGTGGACCGTCGTCACCGCGATGCGAACCATCGCTCGGCGATTCGGCGACGAACGGACGCTCCGACGCCGTCGGTCCGTCGCAACCCTCGATTTCCTCGACGATGCCGAGTACGTGCCGTGTGAGCCACGAATAGACGATGGCTGGTACACGCTCCCGGATACCGTCGTCGACAGGCTCGCGGAGGAGTGTGACGTCGTCGTTCGCTTCGGATTTGGACTACTCCGTGGGAACATCCTGACCGCGCCGGAACACGGCGTCCTCAGCTTCCACCCCGCGGACATCCGCAAGTACCGGGGTCTCGGTCCCCCCGCAATCTTTCACGACGGCCGAGATCGCGCCGGAGCGACACTCCAACGACTGGACGAGTCGATCGACGGCGGCGCGATCGTCGCGTACGACGAGGTGAGCCTCGACGGTTGCTACACGCTCTGGGACGTATTCGACCGCGTCGCAACGCTACAGATTCGCCTCCTTGTCGATGGAATCGTAAAGGTAGGCGATCCGACGTTCGAACCCCAGTTGGTTCCCGACGATCGACTCGGGGAGTTTTACTCGCTATCCAGGCGACGGTCGCTCTCGTTCTCGGGACGCGTCCTCGCGAAGAACCTCGCCGGACGGGTTCGACGGCGACTCGACCGTCGTCCCGATGTGGACGATCGCTCCCATCGAACCGAGATAGTCGACTCCGTCGGTTGACCCGGCGATAGCGGGACGAACCGCTCCGCACATACTGTGCTCGTCTGCCGTCAGCAGGAAAGTCATTGATCGGTCGGCGCCCCGGTCGCCCCGTCGGTGCGTCGGGTGCCAGGTGGCCACGTCCCGCTCGCGGCCGTCCTCACCCGGTTGATCGTCGACGGACACGGCGACACTGTATGAGTACGGTATTCGAAAACATT
>SLIS01000413.1 GCA_007135505.1 Halovivax sp. | reverse complement strand
CTCGACCATCTCAAGGGCGGTATCGAAGTGACTAATTCCGCCAGAGGCTTTGATCCCGGTCTCCCCGTCCAGCGGCTCCCGGATGGCCTGGACCTCCCCCGAGTCCGTCCCCCCGTCGTACCCGACCGCCGTCTTGACGTAGTCGGTGCCACCCGCCGCTGCGAGCTCCGAAGCGCGGCGAATCTCCGACCGGGACAGCGCCGGCGACTCGATGATGCACTTCAACGGACGGTCCCCGACCGCGTCCTTCACGGCGGCGACGTCTTCGACGACTGTCTCCCGATCGTCGTTGGCGAAGGCGGTCCGGTTCATGACCATGTCGAACTC
The DNA here is from genome assembly GCA_007135505.1 of Halovivax sp. The sequence goes on along the minus strand of SLIS01000413.1, from coordinate 8,889 downwards.
GTCGACGTACTCGAGTAACGCTTCGACCTCGGCCAGCTTCGCCGCCGTGTTCTGGATCCCGTACGGGAAGCCGATGACGGTGGTGACGTTCGCCCGCTCTCCCAGCAGGTCGTCCGCGAGTTTCGCGTGGTACGGAACCACCACTGCCGAACGGAAGCCGTATTCGAGGACGTCGTCACAGAGCGAGCGAATCTCCGCTTCGGTCGCCGCGGGATCCACGTTCGTGTGTTCGATGATCGACGCGATTCGTTCGGGCTCGTCGCGTAGTTCCGCGGCCAGGGACATAGCTTCGCTACGACAGTCCGATACATACGTCCACCGCCAGAGCGAGACGTGGACGTCGGTCCGTGAACGATCGATGCGGTTCGGACCGCACGTGCGGCCGAATGACGTGCCGATGACGGCTCGCTTCCGAACGATATCGCGTCTTCACCGACCGGTACTATGGGGCTTCGGACGGACGGTGTCGTATGGAAGCGGTCGTTCTCGTCCCCGTCGACGGTTCGTCGTTGTCCGCGCGTGCCCTTCGACACGCACTGGAAACGTTCCCGGACGCCGAGATAACGGTCTATCACGTCGTCGACCTGTTCGAAACCGATTACGTGAACGGTACCGAGTCCACCTACGAGCCGATGATCGGCTCGAGCGAGTGGGACCGGTTCGTGGCCGACGCGAGAGACCGGGTCTTCGCGGAGGCCGAGGAAATCGCCGGCGAGTACGGTCACTCGATTACGACCGAGTCCGATGTCGGCGATCCGAAACGACTCGTCGTCGAGTACGCGACCGAGGAAGCCGTCGATCACGTCGTCATCGGCGCCCATGGCCGTCCGCGGCCGTCACGGCCGTTCTTCGGGAGTGTCGTCGAACGGGTCGTGAAACGCTCGCCGGTCCCGGTGACGGTCGTTCGATGAGTGCCTACGACGTCCCGGGGAACCCGAACGACTCTTCGCTGGCCATCGATTCGAGCGTCCACGTGTCGACCGTCTTCCCCGTTTTCGGATCGCGGGCGTGGATCGCCTCGAAGAGGGACGTACTCGCCGTTCGAAGGCCGGGTAATCGTCGGTCCACGCGATCGATTCCAGTCGACCGAGCGCCAGTCGAGCACCGCTTCAGTACGCGACTGCCGACTCCGCGAGGATCGGACCGTCGGGGTGAACGGACCGGATACGGGCGATCGACTCGTCGTCAGCGGCGGCGACGATGGCGTCGACGTCGGTCGTCTCGGCGGTCGGTGCGGCCGTGTGGGCCAGTCGATCGATGGTGGTTCACTCTTCCTCGGTCGCTTCCGGTTCGCCCCCACCCGGAGCCGTCGGCTGGGGCCCGCCACCGGTCTGGGCCTCCTGGGCGTCACTCCAACCGCCCGCGTCGACGATTTCGAAGAGCTTCTGCCAGTTCTCGTCGTCTTCGCTCTCGGGGAGCTGGTCGCGTAGCTGCCGGAAGTCCGACGGTGGAACCTGTTCCGCCACGAAGTCGACGATGATGCGAGCGTGGTAGGCGGCTTCGGCGTCGTCGACTCCCTCGCCCTCGATCTCGCTGACGCGCGTGAGGAACTCCCGCCAGTCGAACCGCTGACCGTGGTCGGCGACCGCTCCGGTCATGTACCACTTGATCTCGAGCGGCAGGTTCGCCGCGAGATCCTCGGCGTTCCCCTCGGGAATTCGCTGCCCGAGGGTCATGAGGGTCGCTCTGATGGCCCGGACCGTCCGCCCGGTGTCAGGGAATTCGAGTCGGTGCTGGATCTGGCCGGTGAATTCGTCGAAGTTCATCCTACTAGAACGGCCGACGAGTGGTACCGTCAATCCCCATGGCGTTTGTCACTTGGCGGGACTATCACGCCAACTCGTCTATCGGATTGACGCGAGCGGGAATTCGCCCCTCGGGCGTCGTCGACCGGCGAGTGCAGTCACCACCCGGGATTGCGTCTCCTGACGGTGCATACTGCAAGTCGGTGTTGCGGGGTTGGGAAACGCCGCCGTTTTCCTCCCGGAGAACTGGGGCGTTGTGGGAACGGAGATTGGCTGGGATACTCGGTACCGTCTGTCGTTTGTATCCACCCGACCGGCACGATCGTAATCGTAATCCCCGAGCGTCTACGGAGGACAGGTGCTACTCGGTACCGTGAACGGTGCCGATTGGGACGGGGTATAAAATCGTGTCCTACGAGAGCCCGACCGTTCCGTCCGACCGGACCGTGACGGTGTGGTCGCGATACGGGAAGGTGACGGAGCCGCGTCGGGTCCCGTCCTTCGTGGGCTCGAACAGCCGGTCGAGGGCCTCCGCGTCGACGACGGCGTGAAGCGTCGGATCGAGTTGTGCCGGATCCACGCCGTCGGCCGCGGCGACGACCTCGACTACGCGCATGCTCAGCTCCTCCGACGGTTCGGCCGGTGTCGTCGTGGGTTGCTCCGATTTCATTGTAGCAGATCTTGGATGCCTGTTGGTCGTCGGTTTCTGTGCTATAGTGGGGTGTCCTCCTGGGTCATACCAGCAACTGGACGTCGGATTCGGCCATGTGCTGGAGTGCGGTGGCCGCACCGACGCCGGTCGTCACGCCGTCGTAGAAATCGTCCTCGTCGTAGTCCATCAACTCGATCGTCATCTGGCAGGCCTGGAGGTCGACGCCGCTCTCGAGTGAGAGGTCGATCAGTTCCTCGATGGTGGCCGTGCCGTTCTCGTCGATCTTCTTTCGCATCATCTTCGTCGCCATCGCGTCCATGCCGGGGAGTGCGGCGATCGCGTTCGGCATCGGCATGTTCGGGTTGCCGACCGCCGAGAGCTTCAGATCCTTCGAGTTCTCCTCGTGGAGAATGTCGAGGCCCCAGAACGTGTGGAAGACGACGACGTCCCAGTCGAAAGCAGCCGCAGTACTCGCGAGGATCAGGGGCGGGTAGGCCATGTCGAACGTCCCCTGGGTGGCGATTATCGTCATCTTCTTGCCGTCGTCGGTACCAGCGTCCGGAACCGACTCCTCTAGCTCTTCGACGCGCTCGCGTAGCGCCTCGATTTCGTCAGCGTCGAACTGCACCTCGGTGTCGTCACCGTCGACTGAGGTTGTGGGATTGTCGGTACTCATCTTACGCGGTCTTCTCGACGTAGTGGATGTAGAGGTCGCCGTCCTCGACCTGGTCGAGGAGGGAAACGCCATCGGTTCCGTCCGCCCAGCCCTCGATGTCGCTCATGCTCCCGGAGTCGGTCGAGATGACCTCGAGAATCTCCCCCTCGTCGAGGTCGTCGATCGCTCCCTTCGTCTTCACGATGGGCATTGGGCAGGACTGTCCTTTCACGTCGAGCGTCTCGGTGATGTCGTATTGCGTGCTCATGTTGTATCGATGCTCTGTATTGGAGCTATCACACAATATTGGGGCGGGGCATAAAAGGATGTCGATTATTGGGGACGAATTGAACAACCGCAATTCATCGGGATTCCACTTATGACGATATAGACTATCTATCGCGCACACGTGAACAGTCGACAATTCGAACGCCCGATTAGTATTGCACAATAGGGGAAATACTATGAAAACCCTTATGTGCGAGGGGCCGGTACGAGGCACTGTACGACATGACCGACATGGACTTTCCAACACCAGACGTTGAGATCGAATCGATCGTTCCGGACGAGCTGAAGGGACAAATCGACGCGGGTGAGCAGATTACGCTCCTCGACGCACGAATGGAATCGGACTACGAGGAGTGGCGAATCGACGGCGAGAACGTGGAGTCGATCAACGTTCCGTACTTCGAATTCCTCGACGACGATCTCGACGAGGACGTTCTTGCACAGATTCCGGACGACCGTGATGTGACGGTCCTCTGTGCGAAGGGTGGCGCCAGCGAGTACGTGGCTGGTACCCTCAAAGAACGCGGTTACGACGTCAACCACCTCGAAGAGGGGATGAACGGCTGGGCGCGAATCTACGAGCGCGTCGAGGTCTCCGGATACGACGGCGCGGGGACGCTCTACCAGTACCAGCGCCCCTCGAGTGGCTGTCTCGGTTACCTCCTCGTCGACGGCGACGAGGCGGCCGTGATCGACCCGCTCCGGGCGTTCACCGACCGCTACCTCGACGACGCCGACGAACTCGGTGTCGACCTGACGTACGCGATCGACACGCACATTCACGCGGATCACATATCGGGCGTCCGAGCGCTGGACGAGACGGGCGTCGAGGGAGTCATCCCGGAGGCGTCGGTCGACCGCGGCGTCACGTACGCCGACGAGCTGACGCTGGCCGATGACGGTGACGCGTTCCAGGTCGGCGACGCGACGATCGAGACCGTCTACACGCCCGGACACACGTCCGGGATGACCTCGTACCTGCTCGACGGCGAGTTGCTCGCGACCGGCGACGGACTGTTCGTCGAGAGCGTCGCTCGTCCCGACCTCGAAGAGGGCGACGACGGTGCACCCGAAGCCGCCGCACAGCTCTACGAGTCCCTGCAGGAGCGCGTGCTGACGTTACCCGACGACACGCTGATCGGTGGCGCTCACTTCAGCGACGCCGCCGAACCAGCCGAGGACGGTACCTACACGGCACCGATCGGTCAGCTGAACGAAGAGATGGCAGCCCTGACGATGGACGAAGACGACTTCGTCGAGTTGATCCTCTCGGATATGCCGCCCCGACCCGCTAACTACGAGGACATCATTCCGACCAACCTCGGTCAGCAGCAGGCTGACGACGACGAGGCGTTCGAACTCGAACTCGGACCGAACAACTGCGCCGCGAGCCAGGAGTCGCTCGCCGGTGACTGAACGCCGCGCACTCTCGAACGAATGACAACTGAATTCATCGCACCGGCGCTGTACGAGACGCTCTTCCCGAACGGGATTAGCCGATACGCGATCGGTGGGCTGCTCGTCGGACTCGGGGCCGCCGTGATCTACCTCGGGACCGGCATTCCGGCCGGCGCGAGCACGTTCCTCGAGTCGACGCTCTCGTACGTTTCCGAGCAATCACGATTCCAGCGCTACGTCTCTTCCCGAGACTGGCGGATCGTGTTCACGCTCGGCATCATCGGCGGTGCGGCGATGTACGCGTTGACGTTCCAGTCCGGAATGTTCACGAGCTCGCTCTACGAACCGGGTTCGACCGGTGAGCTACACGAGGTCGGTGGACTAACGATCTGGCTGACCGACGTCCAGCCCTGGCGGCTGTTCCTGGGCGGTATCCTGGTCGGTATCGGCACTCGCATCGGTAAAGGCTGTACGTCCGGCCACGGCGTCTGTGGCGTCGGCTCGGCCTCGAAGACGTCGATCGTCGGCGTAATCACGTTCCTGGCCGTGGCGATCGGTACGGCACAGGTCGTGATGGCACTGGGGGTGAGTCCGTAATCATGCGCGACCGACACCCACTCTTCATGCCGCTGATCTTCGTCGGCGGGCTGATCTTCGGCTTCGGGCTCGGATTCAGCCACATGGCTCGCCCGGAGGTCGTCCTGAACTTCCTGCAGTTCGAGGACTTCGGGCTGTTGTTCGTCATGGGCGGCGCAGCGGTCGTCAGCGGAATCGCCTTCGCCCTGATGCCGCGATTACGGGAACGGGCGCCGCTGACCGGCGACACGTACGGACGTCGGTTGAAGCCGTTCGACCGTAACGTCCTGATCGGCGGGGCTATCTTCGGCGTCGGCTGGGGCCTGTCGGGCATCTGTCCCGGCGCGGCCTACGCCAGCCTCGGCGTCGGAAACGTCACGATCCTGTGGGCGGTCGCGGGCATGTTCGTCGGCGCCTATCTGCAGGGCGTCTGGCGGAGCCAGCGGGCCGAGACGGCCACCAGCGCAACGACCGCCGAATAAGCGCCTCCGTCACTTCTTCGCAGTCGATGCCTCACCAGTGAATCCTAACGCGGGTACAATGAACTCCGATACAGATGGGATCGATCATCTCGTGGCCACCGATCTCCGATCGCCGTTTCGCTTACGGTCACGGGGCGTTGACTTCGCGTTCGGTTTCGGAGGCACGATTGTGCCGACGACGGGCGCTTTCTTATCGGTCAGCGAGGGCCACCACGCTGGGACCACCCACTGACGGGAACCGGGCCTTCGCTCACTGGTACCCCGGACCCGCTACACGCAACCTCGAGTACGCTCTCGCGGGGTGCGGTAGCATATCTCGTGTGGAACGGCCCACCTTCCATCTGCTACAGCCATCGAACTGGGACTGTCTTCGCCATTGTGAATTGCTATTTACAACCGTCCGTAGCGTTGGATACGGTAATGACCGGAAAACTCAGTCGACGAACCACGATCCGTCTGGCGGGAACGGCCGGTGTACTGGCACTCGCCGGCTGTGGCGGTCCCGGAGAGGAGGACGACACGGTACCCGAGGAACCTGCAGACGACACGGACAACGACGAACCGGCGGAAGACATTGACGTCGAAGAGTGGGAGGAGGTTGACGAGTTCTTCTTCGAGGGCCGAACCAGTGCGTGGACCGGCGTCGAACCGGACATCATCGAGGGCGATGACAACCCGACTATCACTCTGATCGAGGGCCAGGAGTACGACTTCGGTTGGGTGAACGCGGACGGTGCCACACACAACCTCGAAATCCGCGACGAAGGCGGCGAGATTATCGACGATTACGAGAGCGATACGATCGGGGACGAGGGCGAAGAAGCGTGGATAGAAGGGCTCGAGGCCTCGACGGACATGGTGACCTACATCTGTCGGTTCCACGAATCGACGCAGGTCGGAGATATCGAGGTCGTCTCGGAGTAAGTGGTCGCCGCCGTCCGTTCGGTCGTCGGGACGCTATCCCCGTTCGAGATCAGTCCCGTCCGTGACTCGCTTCAGCTGTATTGATCGATGAGTCGCTCGAGGGTCGCGCGGTCCTGGACGCCGCTTACGCGTTCTTTCGGTTCGCCGTCGGCGTAGAGAACGAGCGTCGGAACGCCGCGAACGCCGAGCTGCTGGGCGAGTCCCTGGTTCGCGTCGATGTCGACCTTCGCTACCGCCGCCTCCGTCTCCGTCGCGATGGCTTCGATCGTCGGTTCGAGCATCTGACACGGTCCGCACCAGTCCGCATAACAATCGACGAGGACGACTGCGTGTGAATCGACGACCGTCCGGAGGTGATCCGGACCGTCGATGGCAATCGGTTCGGTCGGCGTGTCGGCACTCGAGCCGTCGCCGCCCGGTGTGGCTTCGCCTTCGAGGCGGGCTTTCAGTTCCGCCTTCTTTTGCTCGCGGATCCGCTGTCGTTCGTCGTCGTAGGATTCACTCATCGTCCGGTGATAGGATCGGGATCCACATAACAGTTTTGTGCTAACGGCGCAAGACAGATAGCCGAACGACCATCCCACGCCGCTAGGGCCGACGTCGGTGTCGCGGGGTTCCGACCCGACTTCGTGGTTTGCGGGGTGGCGCCGCTCGTTCGTGTGTCGGTTGCATCTTGCACTCGCGGAATCGTCACCGGACGGTTCAGTCGTCGTAGTCGGTACGGATCGGGTACTCGGTGTGGGGTGGCAGGTCCGCAGGGGTCAGGCGGTTCGACCTGGCGGCACCAGGAGGACGTTCCCGCTCGATCGGGCGACGATCTCCTCCGAAACACTGCCGAGCAAAAGTCGGCGGAGTCGACTGTGCCCGCGTGACCCGACGAGAGTCGTGGTCGGTTCGTAGTCCGCTTCGGCGGCGAGAATTTCGTCCGCCGGGTCTCCGTCGCGCACGTCGGTGCGGGTCTCGATTCCCCACTCTTCGAGCTGGCCCGCGAGTTCCGCCAGTTTCTCCTCGGGGTCTTCGGTCTCCGGCAAACCGGGATCTTTCGGCGTCCGCACGTGGACCAGCGTCGCTTCCTGAGTCGCGTTACGGAGGTAGGAGAAGGCCTCGAAGGCGTCCTCCGCGTTGGCGGAGAAGTCGGTCGCGTACAGCATTCGGCGGAAGAGGTGTTCGCGCATCACCTCCGGATCGTCGGCGCCGCGTTCGATCCGATTGACGAGAAGCGGTCGGTCGCTCGTCCGCGCGAGGTTGCGCGCGGTCGACCCGATGACACGGTTTTCCAGCGGACTCTTTCCCCGTGAACCGACGAGCGTGAGGTCCGCACCGATCGTCTCGGCGATGCCGTTGATGCGACGGTGGGGCGTCCCGCGGACTACGTGCGTCTCGACGGTAAACCCGGCGTCCTCGATGACGCGACGATATCGATTGAGGGCGCGCTCTCGTCGCCCCTCGAAGTCCATTCCGGGCATGCCCACGTGGACGTTCGAAGGGATGACGGTCACGAGGTGCATTTCGTCGACACCGATTCGACCGAGACACTCGAGGCAGGTCTCGTTCTCGATAGTAGCCTCACTCGCTGCCGAGAGGTCGGTCGCGCAGACGACTTTCATGACATGACGTAGGGGACCACGGTATAATATTGTTTTGTGTGGCCAATACCGTTCGCGACCTGTCTCGCGGTCCTCGCTATCAGGTGGACCCACGACTGAATAGTTTACCGACATCCGGGACCTCTGGGGAGACCGCGCCGCTTCTCACTTCGGCTGACGTCCGATCGTCTATATCCGAATAACTTACGGAGATATTTTCGTCGGATACTCGTTACATACTCACCAGTAATATTGTGCGCCTATCCCAAAAGCGTTATACCGTCTCTCCGGGTAGGAGATGATGAGTAGAAAATCATGATTCGCCCACAACCAAAATCGAACGGGGTCGTTCGCAATGATTGAATTGGCGATCCTGCCCCCAGCAGCGCAGGCAGCGCTCGTCGTCATCGCCGTACTCGTCGAAGCAGTCGTCTTCTACTTCGGCTACGGGGCCATCGAACAGAGCGTCGGACCGTCAGTTATCGAGACGATCGAGTCAGCCTAACGATGGAGGTTTTAGGACTTGGGATCGAACTCCTCGTACTGTTCGTCGGCTTCGGCTTCATGGTCGGGGTATTCTTCG
>SLIS01000169.1 GCA_007135505.1 Halovivax sp. | reverse complement strand
CGTTGTGGTCCGACAGGGCGTGTCGACTCTGGCTGCGACCGGCCGCCGTCTCACTCTTGCGTAGAATCGATCCTCGCCTGGACGGTGCCGTCCGCGATCAGACCTGACACTCGTTCGACGTCGTCGGTCAGCGGTCGATCTTCGGCGAGCGGCGGGACCGCCTCGCGAACGAGTTCGTACACCGCGGCGGTACCGACGCCGTGGGCCAGGCCGTCGTCGACGTACTCGGCCGCTTCGGCCGCCGCACAGAGCTCCGTCGCGATCACGTGACGGGCGTTCTCGAGCGCGGTCCGCGTGTGGAGCGCAGACTGGGAACTCATGCTGACGTGATCTTCCTGCCCGCCGGAGACGGGCGTGTTGTCGATCGACGGGCGGCCCAGCGAGCGGTTTTCGTTGACGAGCGAGGCGGCGGTGTACTGCGCGATCATGTAGCCCGACTCGACACCGCTGTCGGTGGCCAGAAACGGCGGGAGATGCGGCTCCTGGAGGTTCGGGTTCAGCGTTCGATCGATTCGCCGCTCGCTGATGGCGGCGAGTTCGGTCAGCGCCGACGTCAGATAATCGAGTCGCAACGCGAGCGGTTCGCCGTGGAAGTTCCCGCCGGAGAGGACGGCCGCCCGTTCGGTCCCGCTGGCCCGTGGATCGGCCTCGTCCGCGTCGAAGATCAGCGGGTTGTCCGTCGCGCTGTTGAGTTCGATCTCGACGGCCTCCCGGAGATGGGAGACGGCCTCCCGGACCGCCCCGTGGACCTGTGGGAGACAGCGCAGCGAGTAGGCGTCTTGCACCCGGTCACAGTTGCGATGGGATTCGACGATCTCGGAGTCGGCCGTGAGCGCGCGGACGCGGCGTGCGCTCTCGCGGTGCCCCGAGTGAGGGCGAACCTCGTTGAGCACCGGATGCGAGGGCACGGTCGAGCCCATCGTCACCTCCGTCGTGAACGCACCGGCCGCGTCCGCCGCCTCGATCGTTCGCTCGGTGTCGACAGTAAGGAGTGCCGCCAGCCCGACGGTGAGTTGCGTGCCGTTGATCAGGGCGAGGCCCTCCTTCGGGGCGAGCGAGAGGGGCTCCAGGCCGGCCGTCGCGAGCGCTTCGTCGCCGGGGAGCCGGTTCCGGGAGTCGCCGCGTTCGGGCTCGGTGTCGGTCGGGTCGGCGGATTCGACGACCGCCTCGCCCTCGCCGATCAGCACGAGCGCCACGTGGGCGAGCGGGGCGAGGTCGCCGCTCGCGCCGAGGCTGCCCCGCGACCGAACGACCGGATGGACGCCCTCGTTGAGCATCGTCACGAGGTGGTCGAGGAGGACCGGACGGACCCCCGAGTAGCCCTTCGCGAGGGCGTTCAGCCGGGTGACCAGCATCGCCCGCACGGCCTCGCGACCGAGTGCCTCGCCGGCACCGCTCGCGTGACTTCGGAGGAGATTGTGCTGGAGTCGCGCCAGTTCGTCGGACGGGATGCGCTCGTCGACGAGTTCGCCGAAGCCGGTGTTGACGCCGTAGACCGCCTCGCCCGAGTCGACGACGTCCGCGATCCGCTCGCGGGCCGCCGCCACGCGCTCGCGTGCGCCGGTCGTCAGCTCGACGGGAACGTCCAGGCGGGCGACTCGTTCGACGGCCCAAGGGGTGAGCGTCTCGCCGTCGATTTTCACTGGTTCCGCGGCATCGCTTCCGTCGGAACCGGTCGGGTCGTCGGAATCACCCATGTACCCGCGTACCTCCTTTCAGGACCGTTTCGATCCGGTTCACGCCGAAGCTGTACGGAACGTGGACGTGGCTGGCCGCGTCGAGGACCAGCAGGTCCCCGGGAGCGCCGGACCGGAGGGTACCGGTTCCCTCCGGCGGGCCGCCCGCGCCGGCGTCGAGGGCCTGCGCCCCGCCGTGCGTGGCCGCCACGAGTGCCGCTTCGGGAGACATCTTCATCTTCGCACAGGCCAGCGCGACGGTAAATCCCATCGACTGTGAGTGGCAGTTGGGGTTGAAGTCCGAGGCCAGGGCGATCGTCCCGCCGGCATCGCGAAACTGGGTCGGATCGGCGTACTCGGTGTCGAGCGAGAACGCCGCGGCCGGGAGCAGGGTCGCGACGACGTCGGCCTCGGCCAGCGCCGCGGCGTCCTCGTCGGTCGCGCGGAGGAGGTGATCGGCACTCGCGGCGCCGACGTCGGCCGCGACCCGGGCACCCCCAGTCCGGGCGAACTCCTCGGCGTGAATCTTCGGCGTGAGGCCGCGTTCGCGACCGGCCTCGAGGATGCGCTGGCTCTGCTCGGGCGTAAATACGTCCGCCTCGCAGAAGACGTCACAGAAGGTCGCGATTCCCTGGTTGGCGACCGCCGGGAGCTGGTCGTCGATGACCCGGTCCGTGTACGACTCGGCGTTTTCGTCCTCCGGGACCGCGTGGGCGCCCATGAACGTCGGGACGACCGAGACCGGGTGTCCGTCGTCGGCCCGGTCGATCGCCCCGAGCAGCCGGAGTTCCGTCTCCCGATCGAGCCCGTAACCGGACTTGACCTCGACCGTCGTCGCGCCGTGTTCGAGTGCGACGTCCAGCTGAGCAAGCAAATTCGCGAGTAGTTCGTCGTCGCCGGCATCGCGAACGGCCCGGACGGTTCGCAGGATGCCACCCCCCTCGGCGAGTATCTCCTGGTAGTCCGCCCCGCGCAGTCGGGCCGCGAACTCGTCGGATCGATCGCCCGCAAAAACGGCGTGGGTGTGCGAGTCGACGAATCCGGGGATCACGCTGCGACCCGAGGCGTCGATGGCCGTCGTCGCGTTCTCGGGCGGATACTCGCGCGTGACGTCCCCAGTCGGACCGACTGCCGCGACCTGCCCGTCGACGACGGCGACCGCTGCGCCCTCGTACCGTTCGAGCGACTGTCCGGACCTGCCAGCGCCGTCGGGCCCGACGACGAGCTCCGTCGCGTCGTAGACGACCGCGTCGAGTTCAGGCACGGCGAACACCTCCGGCTCGGCCGCCCGTCGGTCCTGCGTCCCCGGCGCCGTACCCCGCGAGCGCGTGGGCGATCGTCCTGGCCGCCGCACGTGCCGTCCGGTCGTCCGCTGTGAGTCCCGGCGCGCACTCGACGACCTCGAAGCCGGCGAGTCGAGCGTCGCCGCAGATCTCGCGCACGCACGCGAAAAGTTCCCTCGTGGAGAGGCCGCCGGGCGTCGGGGCGCTGACCCCTGGTGCAGCGGAGGCATCGAGGACGTCCACGTCGACGCTGACGTAGAGGTGATCGACGCCGGAGACGGCTCGCTTCGCCCGATCCAGTGCCCCGCGCCGGTCGTCGGCGACCTCCTCGGGCGTCACGACGGCGCCGCCCTCGGACTGGAGCCACTCGACGTAGGTCGTCGACGTCTCGAAGTGACGCGCGCCGACGACGGCGTAGGCGTCGAGGCCGCGATCGAAGAGTTGGCGGTACGGCGTCCCGCTCGTCGGACCGTCGACCGGCTCGCGGACGTCGAGGTGGGCGTCGAAGTTGAGGATCCCGACCGACCCCGACTCGAGCAGCGGCGCGACGTTTGGAACGGTGAGCGAGTTGTCACCCCCGAGAAAGACGGGCAGCGCGGCGATCGCGTGGACGGCCGCCGTCACGTCCTCGGTCAGGGCCTGCACGTCGGCGACGTCGGCCCGGTCGTCCAGGTCGACGGTCGCGTTCGCCCGGCCGGTGCCGTCGCCGTCGGCCCCAGCACCGTCGCCGGCCGTCGGCCACGACAGGTCGCCCAGGTCGCCGACGTTCCCGACGGGACCCATCTCGACGTGGTGGGTCTTCACGCCGGCCAGCGCCTCGCGGATCGCCGCCGGACCATTCCGAGCGCCGCGTCGACCGATCACCGCGCCGTCGTAGGGTTCACCGAGGAGGACCGCATCGAAGTCATCCGCCGCATCGATGCTCGCTGGCTCGACGACGTCGCCGAACGTCTCGTCGTTCGGATCGGCCGACGTCGTCTTCCAGTTCGGTGGGTCGGCGATCGTCGCGTCGACCATCACTCCTCACCCCGGTCCGCCATCGGAATCGTGACGCCCGACTCGCGAGCCGTTTCGAGAGCCGCTTCGTAGCCCGCGTCGGCGTGGCGGACCACGCCCATCCCGGGATCGGTCGTGAAGACGCGTTTGGCCGTCTCAGCGGCCCGATCGGTCCCGTCGAGTACGACGTGATTGTTCGTGTGCAAGGCGTTCCCGATGCCGACGCCGCCGCCGTCGTGGACGCTCACGATGTCGGCGCCCGCGGCGGTGTTGAGCAAGGCGTTGAGGATCGGCCAGTCGGCGACCGCGTCCGTGCCGTCGCGCATGGCCTCGGTCTCCCGGTTGGGGCTCGCCACGGAGCCGGCGTCCAGGTGATCGCGTGTGACCACGATCGGCGCCGAGATCTCGCCCTCCCGGACCAGTTCGTTGATCCGCAGGGCGAAGCGGGCGCGCTCGGTGTACCCGGAGCCGTCGTCTCCGGCGGTTTCACCGCCTCCGTTTCGTTGCTCCGGCGGAGCAACGCCCGTCTCGTAGCCGAGCCAGCACACCCGCGAGGGCAGGCCCTGGAACTGGACCTGCTCCTGGGCGAGTTCGATCCAGCGCCGGAGCGATTCCTTCTCGGGGAACAGCTCCAGGACGGCCTCGTCGGTCCGGTAGATATCCGCGGGATCGCCCGAGAGTGCGGCCCAGCGGAACGGTCCGCGCCCCGCACAGAACTGCGGGCGGATGTACGCCGGGACGAAGCCGGGGTAATCGAACGCGGATTCCATCCCCCGCTCGTCTCGCACCTGCCCGCGGATGTTGTTGCCGTACTCGAACGCGATCGCGCCGCGGTCCTGCAAGTCGAGGATGGCCCGGACGTGTCGCTCCATCGTGTCCAGGCTCTCGTGGACGTACCGGTCTGGATCGTCGTCCCGAAGTCGGTCCGCCTCCGCGACGGTGTAGCCGGAGGGGTAGTACCCCTCCAGGGCGTCGTGAGCGCTCGTCTGGTCGGTGACGACGTCGGGGACGAAATCGCGCTCCAGCATCGCTTCCAGCATGTCCGCGGCGTTGACGTGGACGCCGACGCTGTAGGCCTCGCCGGCGTCGGCGGCCGTCTCGGCTCGCTCGATGGCCGTCCCCAGGTCGTCGGTCTTTTCCTGACAGTAGCCGGTTTCGAGGCGACGGTCGATGCGATCCTCGTCGACCTCCGCGGCGATGCAGACGCCGCGGTTCATCGTCACCGCGAGTGGCTGGGCGCCGCCCATGCCGCCGAGGCCACCGGTGACGACGATGCGTCCCTCGAGGTCCGACTCGTCGTACTCCCGGCGGGCGAGGGCGGCGAGCGTCTCGTAGGTCCCCTGAATGATGCCCTGCGTACCGATGTACGCCCACGAACCGGCTGTCATCTGGCCGTACATGATCTTGCCCTCGGCCTCCAACTCGTGGAAGTGCTCCCAGTCGTCCCACTTCCCGACGAGGTTCGAGTTCGCGATGAGGACGCGGGGTGCTCGCTCGTGGGTCCGGAAGCGGCCGACGGGCTTGCCGCTCTGGACGAGCAGCGTCTCGTCGTCGCCCAGGTCGCGCAACTCGTCGACGATGGCGTCGTAGGCGTCCCAGCTGCGGGCCGCGCTGCCGGTGCCGCCGTAGACCACCAGCTCCTCGGGCTTCTCCGCGACCTCGGGATCGAGGTTGTTGTTGAGCATCCGCAGGGCGGCCTCCTGGCGCCAGCCGGTACACTCCAGGTCCGTCCCCGTGCGGGCGCCCCTGTACTGCCGCCAGGTGTCACTCGGTTCGCCGCGGTCGAACGACTCGCCACGCTCGTGCATGACGCGGAGTGAAACGCCCATCTCAAAACCTCGTCACCCTCCGTTCGGTGGTGGGTTTAAATAGAAACGGAGTGACCACCCGGTCATGCACGAGGCGATCTTCCACGTCGAACCGGGCGGTCCCTACGGCGCGCCGACGGCCGGCACCGACGCGACCGTCGAACTCTGGTGCAACGACCACTGTGATCTCCTGACGGTGACGGGCGCCGACAGCGACGCCGTCCTCTCGACGATCGAAGCGCGAGTCGGTATCCGGGACCGCCTCGAACACGACGGCCGGACGCTCGCGATCACGGACGCCTGTCTCAGGGCGGCGGAAGGGACCGTCGAACGGTACCTCCGGGCCAACGGGTGCCTGCTCGTTCCGCCGCTCGAGTACGCCCGCGGCGCGAAGATCTGTCGCGTCCTCGCCCTCGACCCGGCCGATCTGAGTGGGCTCTATCGCGACCTCACCGAGGAGCGACGCGTGACCGTCGAGGCGAAGCGTTCGATCGACGATCCACCGGCGGACGATCCCCTGTCGGCGCTCGTCGACCCCGTCCCCTCCCTCTCGGATCGCCAGCGCGAAACCCTCCTCGCGGCCCACGCCCGAGGCTACTACGACCTGCCCCGCGGAACGACGACCGCCGAGCTCGGCGACGTCCTGGGCGTCAGCCGCCGGACGGCCGAAGAGCACCTCCGCCGTGGCGAACGGAAGATTATGCACTCGATTCTCGACGGACTCGATCCCGCCGCTTACGATTCGTGACGACGAGTCACCCGAATGCATCAGATCAACTGACTATTATCGACGTCAAACGGCGGTTTCGGCCGTGAACAACCCGCCTAACTACGGGCAATACCGTCGTCCACTGGTGGCATGACACTCGACAGGCAGGCTGCAGATCGACGCCGATTCGCGATGCTCACGGGACTGGCGGACGACGCGGGAGCGGGACTACCGGTCGGCAACACGGAGTCCGAAAGCCGATCGCAGTCGTGACGGGAGCGTCGACACCACAGTAGCGGATACACGTCGACCCTCGACGTCGATCCACATCGACCGCGCTACGTCGGATTTCTCGCGTGGCACGCACGACCACCGCGAGGATTGCGACCGTCGTCGCTCACGGTCTGTTCGAGTCGACATGCGAGGGTTGGGATTCGAACCCGATGGCGAGACGGTCGCCCTCGCTTCGCTCACGGTTTCACCGTTCGCATCGCGGTTCTCACTTCGTTACGAACCGCGCTTCGCTCGGCCGCTGCGACTCGCGTGATTCGAATCCCGCGTCGCATACACGACGCTCACGGTCTGTTCAAGTCGACATGCGAGGGTTGGGATTCGAACCCAAGGACGTCTACACGAGCGGGTCTTAAGCCCACCGCCGTTGGCCTGGCTTGGCTACCCTCGCGAACGAGCAACTGATGATTGCCTACTCGGGGGAATGTGTGTTTCGGTCCACGAACGGCGATGCGACGTCTGACGCCGGACTGTGCCGAGCGAGCAGTGGGCTGAGGCGGAGACTCGAATGCGAGCGAGGGCGTCGGCACGACGCAGCCGCGCCCCCAGCGCAACCGTTTGGTTACCAGTCCACCGAGAGCGTGCCGTCGCCGTGTGGGTCGGGTGCGAGTTCCTCGTCGGTGCGTCGGTCGACAACGTGGATGCAGCCGTCGCCTTTCTTCGCGGGACACAGTTCGGCGGCGCGGACGTTTTCGTCGAGTTCGCCCTCATCGAGGTAGTACGTTCGCGGGCGCGCGATGCCCGTCTCGAGGTCGAGAATCCAGTTATCGGAGGCTTCCGCGCACTTCCCGGCGCCGAAGCACTTGTTCGCCTCGAAGATGATCTTGTACGGTTTCTCGTCGATCGGCGGCCCCTCGCCGCCGACGTCGCTCGCACGCTCGATTCCGTCACTCATTGAATGGGTCTACGCCCGCCGGCACTTTCCGGTTACGGTTCGACGCTGGAGTCGACCGGGCCGATTCGGTACGTGAGTGGCACCGCTCCCGATCGAATCGACTCGAAGAGAAAATGCCGACGAAGCGGACCCCCATCAGCTTCGCCGGACCCCCATCCCTGACTCTCGTCAGGTAGTGCAAGCCACTTGCCGAGGGCGTATTAATATTTCCCTTCCTGTCTCATTCAGAAGGTTTCTACCGATAGAACGGACCGAGAAAACTGATATCCGGGGCGATAGCCCGCCAGACAGTCGTCTGACGCGTTCTGTGGACGTGCGCACAACTACCCGGTACCTGACACGTCCTGCGTACTGACCGCAGCGCGGGTTCCGATCTCGAGACGGTACCCGCGACGGTCGGGGTCACGGCCGGTCAGGGCACCGGGGTTCGACCGAAAACCGGTTCCGACGATTACGCGCGATCGACGGTGACGGACTCGAGCAGGACGTCCTCGGCGGGACGGTCGTTCGCGTCGACGTCGACGGAGCCGATCTCGCGGACGACGTCCATCCCGTCGACGACCTCGCCGAAGACCGCGTGGCGGTCGTCGAGGTGTGGCTGGGCGTCGAGCGTGATGAAGAACTGCGAACCGTTCGTGTTGGGTCCGGAATTTGCCATCGAGAGGACGCCCGCACCGTCGTGGCGCAGCTCGTCGTGGAACTCGTCGTCGAACTGGTAGCCGGGGCCACCGCGGCCGGTACCGGTCGGGTCGCCACCCTGGATCATGAAGCCCTCGATCACACGGTGAAAGAGGACGTCGTCGTACAGGGGTTCGCCCTCGACTTCCTCGCCGGACTCGGGGTCGGTCCAGGTCCGCTCGCCGGTCGCGAGTCCGATGAAGTTCTCGACCGTTCGAGGGGCCCGTTCTTCGAAGAGTTCGACCTCGATGTCGCCCTTGCTGGTGTGCAGGGTCGCCGTTGGATTGGCCATGTCCCCGCGGATGGGACGCGCGGTGAAAACGGTGGTGATCTGTTCGTCCGCTCGCGCGTCGTCGCTCCGGCGAGCGAAGACGCCTCGACGGACCACCACACGAAATCGGATCGGTCGCGGCGGCGACGACCTACGATCGTCGTTCGGCCGCTCACCGACCGATACGGGCCCTCGGTAGCCTATTCCGAATTCGTGACAGGTTCCCCCTACATACATACTGGCTACCGTGGAGGAAATCGATATGGGAGCCGGTAGTTACACCACCGAGCGAGTCGTCCTGGCGACGCTTCCCTCCGGCGTCGACGTCGAGACCACGATCCACACCTACGAGGGCGGGAGCGACGGTCCCACACTGTACGTCCAGGCCGCCCAGCACGGACGCGAGGTAAACGGGAGCGAAGTGCTCCGGCGATTCCACCATCGGCTCTCGGGGCGTCCGCTGGCGGGGAAGATCGTGGCCGTCCCGGTGGCCAACCCGCTCACCTTCGATCGCGTCTCCTACACCACACCGGAGGTGCTCGACAGCGTCAATCCGAACATGAACCGCGTCTGGCCGGGCGACGAGACGGGGTCGCTTCACCAGCGCATGGCGGCGACTCTGTGGACGTTCGTCGAGGGAGCGGACGCCGTCGTCGACCTGCACACCGGTAGCCCCGACATGTACCCACACGTCGTCTACCT
>SLIS01000314.1 GCA_007135505.1 Halovivax sp. | reverse complement strand
TGCCGGTCAGCATCGTCGACCTGGGGCTCATCTACGACGTCTCGATCGAGGACGGGACGGCTCACGTCGACATGACGCTCACCTACAGCGGCTGTCCGGCACGCGACATGCTTCAGGACGACGTTAGGACGGCCGTCGGCGGTGTCGAGGGCATCGACGATGTTTCCCTCCGCCTCGTCTGGAGTCCCGAGTGGTCAGTCGAGATGGTGACCGAATCGGGCAAAGAAGACCTGCGGGACTTCGGGCTGAGTGTCTGACGATGCGAGGATTCGATCCGAGCACGACGACGAGCGGGGACGAGTCGGGTGCCGAGTGTCCCTACTGCGGATCGACTGACACCGAGCGCGAACACCCGAAGGGTCCATCACTCTGTCGGTCCATGCACTTCTGTAACGACTGCGAGCAACCGTTCGAGAAGTTCGAGTAACCCACGCCGGTTTGGGACGATCCGTCGGGTCCCGTCGCATCGATTTTCGAACGGGTGTTGCTACCGCTCACTAGTGGGGAACGATTTCGTCGATCCGGTAGTTTCACATCTGGTCGACTACGAACGTTCGCCGCCTAGTAGCCGCGTGGCTGCATCGTGTCTGGTCCGGCCAGTTTATACTACCAGAGCACACTACCGGGCGTATGGACGTCGAAGCGTTCTTCGAGGGAATGCCGTTCGCATCGCTGCTCGGGATCGAAGTAACCGAGTGTGCCGACGGGCACGCCGAGGGGGAACTCGAGATGACCGCGGACCTCTCCTGGAACGAGGACCGGCTCATGGCCCACGGCGGTGTCACGTTCACGCTCGCGGACACCGTCGGTGGCGCCGCCCTCGTCTCGATGGTCGATCAACCCGTCCCGACGATCGACATGCGGATCGATTACCTGAGCGCCGGCACGGGGGACCTCTACGCCCAGGCGGACGTCGTTCGCGTCGGCGGGGACGTCGGCGTCGTTGACGTGGACGTCTACGCCGCAGACGACGACACGCTCATCGCCGATGCGCGAGGGGTCTACAAGACAGGATAGGAATGCGCTGTTCGATAGGCTCCGAGATCGTCAACGCGTATCGCGACTGCTGATCGTAATCGATCGCTCCTGGTGGGCTCGCCAGTGCCGATGTCGAGGGTAGGTCGATCCGCTCCGCGACACTGTGCAGCTGACGTGTCGGACGGGTCACTGCATACGACGGTCGAACTCGACGCTAGAACGGTGGTTCGATTTCGTGCTGTGCTGGTCGGTATCCGATGACACCGTACTCGGCCATCCGCGGGAGGTGGTTGTGGTGTAACGAGATTTCGACCCGTTCCACGGCCGATGCCGACGGAACGCCCGCATCCGTTTCGCGCGTGGCAATCCGCTCTGCTATTGCACGAACGTCTATCGGACCTCCTTCGTCGGCGAGGATGTCGAGCACGGCTCGTCGACGGTCGGCTGCGAGGAGCTGATAGCGTCCACTCTCGGTGAGATTTGCCCGCTCCACCCAGTCCTTTGTAGTGGGATTGACTGCCTGTTTCATAGTGGTACCTTTCATTTACCGCCGATTGCCGGCGTAGTTTCTCAATAGGTGTTGCAACCCGTAAACATGAACTAGAACGTATTAGGTCTCTCCGGCAGTTGTTATTCTGATAATTCCGATTCGAAACTATTTCGTGGACGGTTTAATTCTGATTAGCTAGCTTTCCGTAGAATCTGTATGCATTTCATTTCCGTCGACGGAGGGTAGACGGTGAATCGGTTGGTCCGTCAGTACCAATGGATCGGGAGCCATTGACGGTCAGTTTGGGGGCGACACTGGCAATTTTTGACGAACGTGGAACGCAGCTTAGGACGGAGGATGTCGCCCCTACCTTTCACCAGCACCTTCGGGAAGCCGAGGCCAAGGTCATCGAATCGAAATTCCCGGGTCGATCAGAACCCGTCCCTGCGTCCGAACGGGACCCGATCGACATCGATCGAGGGAGTGTCCAGTCGACACTCACTCGAGACGCTTGTCCATCTTGTATCGTCGAACGCCGTAGCCCCGCGACTCGTAGAGATCCTGAGCTGCTTCATTGCCCTCGTTGACCGAGAGCGTGACGTGCTCGCAGCCGCGATCTCGGGCCCACGCTTCGGCCCGGTCCAAGAGGGCGGTTGCCACTCCCTCACCCCGGTGGTCCCGGGCGACGTAGACCTCTGCGACGTTCCCTGACGGACCGCGATCGAATACCGGCGGAGATTGGCTGTACGTGACGACGGTGTATCCGAGAAGCGTCTCGTCCGCGACGGCCAGGAACGTCGCCACGTCCGCGTCCTCGAGTTGCTCCTGGCGGTACGCGATCGCGTACTCCCGGACGTCGGTTGCGAGTTCGTTGTACGGGTCGAGGTCGGCCATTTCTCGCGAGAATGGGAGCCACAGCTGGTCTACCAGTCTGTCGATGTCGTCCCCACGAAGCGGTCGAATCGCCATCAGGACGAACGGTTGCCCGGTCGGACTTGTAACGGTTTCTACCGCCGCCTCTCACCACCGCCTCTCAACGTCGTCACGTCTCCCCGGCCATGGCGTCGAACAGCTGATCGTGAAACTCGGATCGGGTGAGCCCCTTCGCCGGCCCGATCCCGTTCATGTGAGGGATCGATACCTGCCCTCCACCCATCCGTGCGTGGCCGCCCGCGTTGGCCATCGGGACGTTCTCGACGGCCGCTTTCAGGGTCTGACCCATGTGCACCCGATCGTCGCGAGAGCGACCGGACAGGTAGAGCGTGTCGTTCTTCTCGCCGATCACGACGACGGCCGTCGAGTCCTCGACCCGTATCAGTTCGTCGGCGGCCTGTGGGATGGCGTCGAGGTTGCTCACCGACCCGACGTCGCTGACGGCGTACGGCGAGAGACACTCCCGATCCCTGATGGCTCGCCTGATGACGTCGATCACCTCCGCGTCGACCAGTGGATTCGCGATGCGGTTGAGCCGATCCTCGTCGATACTCGGGTAGAGGTAACTGTAGGCGTCGAAGTCGGCCGCCGAACACCCCTTGCTCAATCGGTTCGTGTCCGACTGAATCCCGTAGACGAGGCCCGTCGCCAGGGTGCTCGAGAGCGTCAGCGTCTCGTCACTCTGCGGGTCGTCCGTATCGGTACTTGCGCGAGTTGCGCCCAGAGCCTCTAGATACTCGACGAGAATGCTCGAACAGGCACCGTAGTCCGGGCGAACGTCCGTCAATGCGGTTCCCGTGCCGGTTCCGGGGTGGTGATCGACGACGGCGAACGGTGTAACTTCGGTCGCTCGCTCGAAGCCACGGGCCACGTTGTGATCGACGAGGACGACCGCGTCTCCGACGAGGTCCTCGACCGACTCGATTCGATCGAACTCCAGGTCGAGCACCGTCTGGAACGCGCGATTCTCCTGGTGGCGGATCTCTCCGGCGTATTGGATCGTCGCGTCCGTATCCACGTGCTCGGCGATTCGTTTCACGCAGAGGGCCGACGCCATCGCGTCCGGATCCGGGTTCGGGTGCATCAACACCGAGATGGCCTCTTTCGACGCGAGGTGGCGCCGAAATCTGACGCCCGGTAACCGCCGACGGTCGACGACGTACCACCCTGCTGCACCGATCAGTGCGAGAAGGAAGGCTCCCAGAAGTAGCAAGTAGATCGGATCGTTGACCGGTTGGGCTTCAATAATTCCACCCAGCGACCGTCCGTCATTCATGATGTTACTCTCTTGTGGGACCCACCGATTGTCCGGTGACCTAGATGGTTCCTGTACAGTCACCAGCGCCGAATCGATTGGGCTGTAACTGTGCGGCCGTTAAGTGTCCGCTTTCTACGCCCCGATTCGCCGAGGCACTTTTCGGTCCTCGATACTCTTGTGTGGTCGAACGACGGCTGAACCGTCGTTCCGGCCCGATCGATATTTCGGTTCGACCTTCGTTGTCGGTTCGAACGACGGATTGCGTTATCGGCACGAAAATCGATCCATCCACCGAGTGCGACACGGGATGCGGGCACTATCGGTCGATTACCATCGTCACTATCCGTCGCCCAAGTCAGCGCAATTGCGGAGCGACCGCCTCACCGAGGCGAGTAACACACTCGATCATGTCATCGGTGTCGGTTCCCGGATGATAGGTCCGGAAGATGAAGTGAATGTCGTCGCCCAGCGCGTCGCGGTAGGCCTCCAGCTCCTCGGTAACCTGGTCCGGCGTGCCGAATATGGCTTGTTCCTTCAGTTCTTGGCGCCGTTCGTCGGACAGTGCCTCGACCGGCTCGCCGGAGAATATCTCGGCGTATCGTCGCTGGATGTAGAGGTACCCGTCTCGCATCGTTTCCCAGGCTTCCTCGCGGGAATCACCGACCCAACCGTGCTGAAGCACGTATATCGTGAACTCGCCGTCGATACCCTCCCGTTCGCGGACGCTACGAATGTCGTCGACGCGTTTCTTGACGCCGCCGATCGAGAGCGAAGAGGGCGCACACCAGCCCTCGGCAGTTCGGGCAGCCCGACGGACAGCCGGTTTGGCCGCGCCACCGAGCATGAGTGGTACCGATCCGCCGGTCGGCTTCGGCGTGATCGAGACGTCGGTGGGGATGTCGTGAAACTCGGAATCGTAGTCGAGGTCCCCCTCACTCCAGGCGCCGTCGAGGATGGAGACGAGATCGGCGAGGCGCTCGGCGCGCTCCTCACGAGGGACGCCGAAGACGTCGAACTCCTCGGGGTTCGATCCGATCGCCAGTCCGAGCGTGGTACGACCGTCCGAGAGCAGGTCTACCGTCGCGGCGTCCTCCGCAAGGTGGATCGGATCGTAGAGCGGACCGAGCGCGACGCAGGAGCCGATCTCGATTTCGTCGGTGACCGCCGCCATCGCGCCGAGCGTCGGCAGCGTTCCCGAGAGGTACTCGTCGGCTGCGAAGTGGTGTTCGGAGACCCAGGCGCTATCGAGGCCGACGTCCTCTATCGTCTCGGTGAGCGTCAGCAGTTCGTCGTAGATCGCACTCGACGGTCGATCGTCGTCCGGACGGCGCTGGCTCGTAAAGAGGCCGGTCCCGAGCTGCATGCGACGGTGTTGGTCGGTGGGCACTATACATGTCCCGACTCCGGTCAGTCGAAACGGTCCTTGGCGGTGTAGGCGAGTGGACGTGTCGGCGAGTGGCCGCTCGATGACGATCCGTTCGACGTTCGAGACGTTCGCTCTGAGCGGCCGATCAGTACTCGATCGTCGTGATCTCCTCGATTGGCCACTGGCTCAGGATCTCGACGCCGTTCTCGCGGACGACGACCATCTCCTCGACGCGGACGCCCTGGCGGTCTGCGGGTTCCTGGGTCTCGACGGCCATCGTCATGCCCTCCTCGATCTCGATCGGGTGCTCGGGCGAGAGGCCGCGCCAGATGAGCGGCACCTCGTACAGCTGGAGGCCCAACCCGTGGGCCCAGTGGTTGGTGGTCAACTGCCAGTGTTCGTCCGCGTCGTAGAAGTCGGCGTGCTCGCCCGCCATGTCCGGAAATCCACGCGCGATCTCGTCGGTGGTGACACCGGGCTCGATTCGCTCCAGGACGTCGTAGAGGTTGTCACGGGCGATTTCGTAGGCATCTCGCTGGGCTTGCGTGGGTTGACCCATGGAGAACGTGCGGTAGTAACAGGAGCGGTAGCCGAGGTAGCCGATGTTGTACATGTCGGCGTAGACGAGGTCGCCGGGGCGGATCATCCGATCCGTCGTGTTGGCCTGATGCTTCGGCCAGGTATTCGGCCCGGAGGTGAGGTACCCACCCCCCACGAAGGCGCCGTGACGCCAGAGTTCGCCGACCGCTTCGCCCCAGACTTCCGTCTCGCGCATTCCCGGTTTGGCGGTCTCCTTGATGCGCTGGAAGCCGGCCTCGCAGATCGCCGCGACCATCCGCAGACACTCGATCTCGTCCTCGGTCTTCACCTTGCGGGCGTCCTCCATGACGGCGTTGCAGGTCCCGACGTCCACTTCGACCCCAGCGTCTTCGAACCCGCCGACGAGGTTGCCGTTGCCGACGTCGAGGCCCAGTTTCTCGCTGGCGACGCCGTACTCGTCCATGGCCGTCGTTACCGTCTCGACCATCTTCGAGACGAGGAAGCGACGGGCCGAGTCGCTACCGGAAGCCCGCGGAACGTTGCCGAGTCCGGGACAGGCGTATCGAACGTCCTGGAGCCACGGACAGTTCGCCCGCTGGTTACTCGCGTGATCCGCGGTGTCCCAGTGGACGACGTCGCCCTCCTCGGTCAGCAGCGTGTAGTGGTCGGCACCGCTCCCGCCGGTCATCGCGAGCCCGGTCACGTACCGGATGTTCGGATCAGACACCAGGAGCATCGCGCCGAGGTCGGTCTCCTGGAGGCGTTCCAGCGCTCGCTCCTTTCGCGCCTCGCGCAGACGCTGGGTGTCAATCCGTCCCTCCCAGTCGACGGCCTGCGTCCCGAGTGTTCCCTCCATGTAGTCGCGTTCGTAGAAGGTCATCTTCACTCGTAACGCTCGCCGGATCGGCAAAAAAGCCTACCGTTCGCCCCGGACGAAATCCGCGGGCCGACGACCGTTCGCCGCCTGTTCAGCCGATTCGTCCGGCATCAATAGAGCAAAGTTGCCGTGCGGTCCAGAGACCGTATGCACGACATTCGGGGGTCGTCCACGTCGACGAATCGCTTCGAAAGCGTTGATCGATTCGACCGTTCGTCGGGCGGTGTGCGGGTGAGCGGTCGATGACCGATACCGCCGAGGCCGTCGTCGAGACACTTGAGGAGTTGGGAGTCGAGTACGTTTTCGGCTATCCCGGTGGCCGCGTCATCGAGGTCCTCGATGAACTCCCCGAATCGTCCGTGACGCTCGTCCGACCACGCGACGAGCGCGAGGCCAGCGTCATGGCCGAAGTGTACGGGCGCCTCACCCAGCGCCCCGGCGTCCTCGCCGGACAGGGACCGTGGGTCGGTAGTCTCGGCGCGATCGGGCAGATGGAGGGTCGACTCGCCTCCTCGCCCATGGTGACGATCACCGAAGCCTCCGAGCGTGGCGAGTACTCGACGCTCGCTCCCTACCAGCAGTCCCGCGGCGACTACGGCGGACTGGACCTGCCGAACATCCTCGACTCGATCACGAAGGAGCACTGGTTCCCTCGCTCGGCGACGGAGACGGTTCGCAGTCTCCAGCTCGCGTTCAAACACGCCGTCTCCGGTCGGCCCGGCCCCACGGCCGTCATCCTCGACGGCGACGCAATCCACGAGGAGCTTCCTGACGACCCGACTCCACCCGTCTGGACCGCGACCGAGCAGGTCGAGACCTGGGAGGCAAGCCCCACCGCGTCGGACCTCGACGAGGCTGCAGCGGCCCTCGCAGGCGCCGACCGACCGGTTATCGTCGCGGGTAACGGCGTCCACGCGGCTCAGGCCTACGACGAACTCCAGGCGGCTGCTCGGGCCTACAACGCCGTCGTCGTCACCTCCTACCTCGGTAAGTCGACGATCGCCGAGACCCACGAGCTCGCCGGGGGCGTCATCGGTTCGTTCAGCCACGAGGGAGCGAATCAACTCGTCAGCGACGCCGACGTCCTCTGCGTCGTCGGCTGCCGACTCAACCCGATGGATACTAACTGGCAGGCGCCGGGCTTCATCCGGCCGGACGAACAGACCATCATTCACGCCGACGTCGACACCAGGAACGCGGGCTGGGTCTACCCAGCGGACGTCGGCTTGATCGGCGACGCGACCCACGCGCTCGCCGGACTCGTCGAGCGGGCCACCGCCGACGCCGGTGGCGACCCGGACGCAGCCCGCGACCGCGCCACCGAAGCCCGGGAAGACTTTCACGTTCCCGCCTGCGAGTCCGACGACGCCCCGATCAAACCCCAGCGGGCTGTCAAAGCGATTCAGTCGGTCGTCGACGCCGGCACGATCGTCACCGCCGACTCCGGAAACAACCGATTCTGGTTGCTCAACTACCTGCAGACTCCGGCCGTGCGCACCTACTTCGGCAGTGGCGGCGTCGGCGGTATGGGCTGGGCGCTCCCTGCCGCCGTGAGCGCGGCTATCACGACCGATCGTGACGTCATCTCGGTCGCGGGCGACGGCGGCTTCTCGATGACGATGAACTCCGTCGAGACGGCCGTCGAGTACGGGGTCGCGCCGACGTTCGTCATCCTCAACGACACGAGTCTGGGGATGGTCCGCCAGATGCAAGACGACGATGGCGACATCGCCGGCGTCGAGTTTCACGACACCGACTTCGTCCGCGTCGCCGAGGCCTTCGGCGCCGTCGGCGAGCGCGTAACCGAGCCCGGAGCCCTCGCTCCAACGCTGGTCGAGGCGAAGGAACGTCGCGATCGGCCCACCGTCGTCGACGTTCGGATCGACCGCGAAGAGGACATGGCGGACCAGCTAGCCTCCTCGTTCTACGACGAGGTCGGCGGCCTGCACGAGTAGCGACACGAATCGCCCCGTCGGCCGAACTGGCCGTCGTCCAGGCTAATCGATCCGATCTGAACACACTTTTTACGGTGGAAGGGATCACTTCGAACGAATGTCCCAGGACACCGTACTCGTAACCGGCGGAACTGGTTTCATCGGTTCGTTCGTCGCCGCCGACCTGGTCGAACACGGCCACGACGTGGTCGCGTACGATCTCTCGACCGACACCCGGATCCTCGAGAAACTCGGCGTCGACGACGACGTGACCGTGGTCCGCGGCGACGTCACCGACCCGACCGACGTCGTCCGAACGGTTCGCGAAACTGGAACGAACCGGATCGTCCACCTCGCCGCGCTCCTGACGA
This sequence comes from Halovivax sp., assembly GCA_007135505.1. The sequence continues at coordinate 586 of SLIS01000314.1, read as the reverse complement.
CGACGGCGCGAGAGAATCCCCGGGCGGCGATCGACGTCAACGTCATGGGAACGAACAACGTCTTCGAGGCCGCTCGCACCCTGGACGAGCAGGTTGAGCGCGTCGCGTGGGCCTCCTCGGCGGCCGTCTTTGCCCCTCCAGCGAACTACGCGGACGACTGGGTCACCGAGGACGACCTCGTCTATCCCGACACGCTCTACGGTGCGACCAAGGAGTACAACGAGCACCAGGCCAGAGTCTACCACGAAGACTACGGCCTTGATCACGTCGCCCTGCGACCGACCGTCGCCTACGGTCCCTACCGAGAGACCGGCGGGTCCGCGTTCCTCGCGAACATCATCGAGAAGCCGGCCCTCGGTGAATCGTTCAGCGTCGAGTACGGCGACCAGGTCATCGACTGGCAGTACGTCGATGACATCGCCCAGTCGTTCCGCCTGGCCGCTTTCGCTGACGAATCCGATCTCTCCCGTCGCGTCTACAACGTTCGCGGCGAGGTCGCGACCATCCGCGAGGCCGCCGAAACCGTCCAGGAGATCCTCCCGGACGCCGACCTCACCGTCAGCGACGAGGGCGAACTCCCCTGGAC